>NZ_CAURKP010000024.1:0-49738 GCF_963525155.1 uncultured Rhodococcus sp. | reverse complement strand
GTACCGTCGACCCCCTCGCGGACGCCCTGCTGATGGGAGCGCTTCGTGGCGTCAACGAGTGGCTGCCCCGGCTTGCGTCCGACCCCAAGGGTGCGCAGCCGCGGCTGAACCTGATGCTGTCGTCGTTACTGAGCGGTCAAGGTAGTGATTTCACCGGTGGCGGACTGGCACAGGCGCTTTCGCACGCGATCGGACCGCGGTCCTCGGCATCCAACGGCGTCGTCGAAGCGCTGATGCTTCCACATGTCACGCGCTGGAATGTGCCCGTAGCCGCCGAACGTATCGCAGGCATGGGGGCAGGCCTCGGAATCGTCGACCGAAGTGTCGACGGTGTCATCGCTGAAATCGAGCGCCTGCTCGAGGTATTCGAGGTGCCCACCCGTCTGCGTGATATCGGCGTCGAGAACGACGACATCGCCGAGGTCGCGGACCACGCACTGGACGACTGGTCGATCACGACCGGACCCCGCGCCGTGGACCGTCAGCAACTCATCGAATTACTGACGGCCGCTTGGTAACTCGCAGGATCAGACCTGGGTGGACGGACGCAGGAGAATTTCGTTTATGGCCAGGTGACGAGGCCGACCGATGGCGAACGCAATGACCTCGGCGATGTCATCGGCAGTCACCTCGGCCTTGCTGTACATCTCGTTCACCGCAGTGTTGGTCGACTCGTGGGTGATATGGGTCGGAAGTTCGGTAGCGACGACGCCGGGCTCGATCAAGGTGACGCGCACAGTCGGAAGCAGCTCCTGCCGAAGAGCTTCCGACCAACCGTTTATCCCCCACTTGGTCGCCGCATAGACGCCGTTTCCGGACCGCGCGGTGCGGCCGGCCACGGACGAGATGTTGATGATGTCCGCGCGGCCGCTGGCGGTGAGCTGGTCGAGGAAGACTTCGGTGGTGGTTATGGCGCCCAGAAGGTTCACCTCGATCATCTGCCGATAGTCCCCACGCTGGTCCGCCGAGAACGGCCCGAGGAGCATGACGCCGGCGTTGTTGACGAGCACGTCGGCGCCGCCGAGTTCCTTCTTGACCTGCTCCGCCGCAGCAACGAGGGCATCGCGGTCGGTGACGTCAGCCTCGATGGCAAGCGCGCCGTCGCCGAGGTCTGCTGCGAGCGCGTCGATGCGATCGCGCCGACGTGCGAGGAGTGCAACCTTGTAACCGGCGGCGTGGAGATGGCGCGCCGTCGCCTCACCGATTCCGGACGACGCTCCGGTGATAACGGCTACACCTGCAATGGAAGAGGTCACGATGTTCCTTTCGTTCGGGTCTTCGGTGAGACCAGTCAACCTGGCCTCTCGTGCGGGTGGGAGGGCTTGCCGATACAGGTAACAGCAGTGCCTCCCTGGTTGGCACGACGGGTCGTACCGTCGGTGTGATCCGGGGACACACGCACAACGACTCGAAAGGCAGACGATGGAGATCGACCCGCAGAAGCCGACAGTCAAGAATCCCGCAGCACGATTCGCCGGGGACGTCTGGCTCGACCCGATCGCGTTTCCCCGCGAGGCCGGTCAGCGCATGACCGTCGCGAAGGTGCGATTCGCTCCTGGAGCGCGCACGGCGTGGCATTCGCACGCGGTGGGGCAGACGCTGCACATCACCCAGGGCGTGGCCTGGGTCGGCACTCGCGGTGGCACGAAAATGGAAGCACATCAGGGTCAGACGCTCTACTGCCCGCCGAACGAGGAGCATTGGCACGGAGCTTCCGCGGACGCGTTCATGGAACACCTTGCAATGCTCGACAACGCCGAAGACCCTTCGACCACCACCACCTGGTTCGAGCACGTCACCGATGACGAGTATCGCGCATGACAGGCGAACCAGCGTTCTTCTCGGTCGACAGGACGCCGCACGGCGATGTTCTAACTCCACTGCCCACTGCGGCGGGCAACTGGGGCCCGAACAGGATGCGAGGGCTGGCTGTCAGTGGTGCGCTCGCACGCGCCGTCGAGCATGCCGTGCAGGGCTCCGGATTCCGGCCGGTGCGTTGGACGCTGGAACTCTGCCGCGTTGCGACGATGGATAGATGTCACGCGGACGTCAGGATTATTCGCACCGGTAGACGGATCAGTCTTGTCGAGGCAGACCTGTTGCAAGGGGATACCAAGGTCGCCACCGCCAGGGCACTGTTCCTCAAACCCGACCCGGATGTAACTACAGCAGATGTGTGGTCACAGACTAGCCAGCTGCAGCCTCCACCGACTGATCTGAGCCCGGGTACTGAAGAGCCGCGGCTGCACTACAGCGACGACACAGGATGGGTGTCTACTCCGGCATCCGACCACAACGGCATGCGAAAAATTATGTGGGTGTTGGGAGTTCGGGTGGTGGAGGACGAAGCGCTCTCAGCCTTTCAATTCGCTGCCAGCGCAGCAGATGTGGCGAGCGTGGTCGGTAACTGGGGAACTGCAGGCATGCAGTTCATCAATGCCGACGTCACCCTCGCGCTCGCCCGACTACCGCAGGGACTCGAGATCGGCCTCGCCGCAACGGATCGCGTCGAAACAGACGGAATAAGTACGAGCACGGTCACCGTTTTCGATCGCAGCGGGACTCTGGGTGCCGCGGTAGTGTGCGCTCTCGCCAACGTGCGCGCTTCCGTCGACCCGCGCATGCGCTGAACGTGGCGGACAGCATCGAACCTCCGGGCAGGCACTGGCAGTACCTGGTACGCCAGTCACTCCCCACGGTCGCCGAATCACTCTTTACTGGACGTATGCAGCAGAGACCCCACAGCGAATCCCATCGTCCACGTCAAGTTTCGCGACGGTCCGCCGTCGGGGGCGCTCTCGCCCTCGGTGTGGCCGGGTTGGCCGGAATCGCAGCCGGATGCGCCCCGGATTCCGACGTGAATGTACCAACGAGTACTGCGCCGAGCGGGTCCACCGACCCGACCCGACGCGCAGCATCCGGGTCGGTGTTACTAGCCTACTTCTCACGATCCGGAGAGAACTATTACTACGGAGATCGGACCGAACTCGAGGTTGGCAACACCGAGGTTCTGGTCGGGATGATCCGTAGTCGCCTCTCATGCGAGGTGCACAAGATCGAACCGGCCGACCCGTACCCGTTCGACTACGAGGAAACGGTCGAGCGGAACAGGAACGAGCAGCGCGACGACGTGCGGCCCATCATTGCCAACCAGCTGTCCTCCATCGGGACACATTCGATCGTTCTACTGGCAAGCCCGGTGTGGAACAGCAGCGCACCGATGATCATGCACACGTTCGTCGAATCCCTGGATTTGGCTGGCGCGACCATCTATCCGATCACCACTCACGCGGTCAGTGGGCTGTCCGGAGTGCCGAGTGTCTACGAAGAACTGTGTCCCGACGCGACCATTGGCGCCGGATTCACAGCTCAGGGGGAGGAAGTGGCCGAGGCAGGGGGTGCACTCGACGACTGGCTGCGCCAGGTCGGACTCGTTTGACGCTGGGTCGAACGGTCTCGCCCCGCGGTGCCCCCCGAACTCCGTGGGCAACCGTCGACGACACCAGCACCGCCGAGGCCTGAGGTCAAAACCGATAGGCCTGAACTGATTATCTGGTGCTTAATGTCAGACGTTAGACGTCCGCGTCGGAGCTACTCGATAACTCGAGAAATCTCGGATCAACATTCGGCCACTGGTGTCAGATCAACTCTGGATTCTCGGCGTACACCTCTTCGAGGATCGACATGTCGAACAGTTGCTCCGCTGTAATCTCCAGCCCAGCTTTCGACAGTGCCGCGATGTTCTGTTCGATCAGTTGGGGTGTCATCGTGAACAACCCGTTTGCTTTGGTATCTGCCGACACCACAAGATCGTTCTGTGCGGTGGCTTCCTTGATCTGCTCTTCGAGTTCGAGGTTCTGGTCCTTGCCGTAGACCTCGACGGCAAGCCGTGCCGACTCTGCCGGATCGGCGACCGCATCCTTCCATCCTTGGATCTCGGCCTTCAGGAATGCCTTGAGTTTGTCCCTCTCGTTGTCGATGGTGGACTGGAGAACCGTGAACGATTCGGCGACCAACGGCAGGTTGTAGTCCGCGAAGAGGAAGTGGGCGTTGGGGAAACCTTTGGCGGCCAGTGTGATCGGCTCGTTGGTCACGTAGGAGACCCAGCCGTCCACCTCGCCGTTCGCCAAGGGGCTCGGATCGAACTGCGCGGGCACGATCGTCATCTGGCTTTCGGTCAGGCCGTTTGCTGCCAGGAGAGCTCCGAAGACGAGCTGATTGGAATCCTGGACGCCGATCTTCTTGCCGATCATGTCCTGTGGTGAGTTGATCGGTGCCGCAGCGGAACTGACAATCGCAAACGGATTCTTCTGGAACGTGGCCCCGACGATCTTCGCCTCCAGTCCGTCGAGCACAGCGGGGGCTGTGAGCTGCGGTGCGGACATTCCGATCCACACCTTGCCGGTGTCCAGGCCGGCTTCGACGCCGGTGCCGGCTGCGCCACCTGCCACCAGGTCTACATTCCCGAACCCTGCATCCTTGTAGTACCCCTTGTCGAGAGCGAAGTACTCACCGGCGAACTCGATGTTCTTGATCCAGGACAACTGCACTGCAACTGTTCCGAATTCGGAACCGTCGTCCGTGGTTCCGCCACTCGAACTGCTGGAGTCACTGCTACACGCGAGCAATGACGCACTACCGGCGACTGCGATGCCGGTCAGCGCGGAGTAGCGGAAGAAGGCCCTGCGGTCCAGCTGGCGGACGGGCTTGAATGGCGTCATGAATCGGAACACTAGGGCCAGTCGGTTTCGTTCAGTTTGCTTGGGAGAGAGAGTTTGTTGAGGTCGTGTTAACAGATGTCACGACTTGCCCGCCGAAGGACCGAAACGAGACAGAGCGATGCTTTCGAAGATCCCGACCACGGCGTAGAGGACGATCGACACCACGGTGATCACCACGATAGATGCCCACAATTCGTTGTACTGGTAGCGCGGAATGGCTTTGATCATGCTCGAACCCAAGCCTTGACCGCTACCGAGCCATTCGCCGATCAGTGCTCCGATCAAAGCGCCGGGCACTGACACCCTAGCGGCGGCGAACACAGCCGGAAGTGCGGACGGCACGGACACCATTCGCAATGCGGTCCAACGACTCCCGCCGTAGGCAGCGATGAGGTCTTGTGCCTGAGCCGGAGCGGCACGTAGACCGACCATGATCATGACGAGGGCTGGGAAGAACACCACTATCGCAACCATGACTGTCACACCCACGATTCCGCGGCCGAATATCAGGACGATGATCGGGGTCATCGCAACGAGAGGAACAGATCGTAGAAGCATTGCAACGGGCATGAAAGTCTGTTCGACAGTGCGGGAAACGACGAAGATCGATGCCACCACGAGCGCGGCAGTCATTCCGACGGCAAAGCCGACACCGGCGTCGCGCAGAGTGATGAACAGGTTGTCGATGATGCCCGAACGAGCGTCGGCGGATTTTGGGCCGGAGAACAGGTACTCCCAGACGTCGGCCGGCGTCTTTCCCACACGCGGGCCGACCTGGGGGAAGGCGTTGAGGAAGACCACCCAGATGACAAGCAACAGCGCCGAGGCGATGGCAATCGGGGCGAGGAATCTCAATGTTCCTCGTACCGCGGTCATTTCTGTGCTCCCGGAGCGCTGGTCCACGGCGTGACGAGCCGGGCGATCGCTGCGACTACGGCGTACCCCAGACCGGCGAGCAAGGCGGCGGCGATAGCCATTCCCCACGTTCGCGGGACGTTGTACGACGTCTGAGCGGCCGTTAGTGCGACGCCGATCCCGCTGTCCACCCCGCCGAGATACTCGCCGAGAATTGCACCCAGTACGGCCGATGGTGCAGCAATCTTGAGGGCAGCAAAGGTGCTCGGAAGTGCGCTCACAAGTTGAACTTTGGTGAACTTCTGCCAACGCCCACCGCCGTAGGCGGCGACGAGATCGAGGCTCGTCTTGTCTGCCGATCTCAGGCCTGCGAGTGTGCCGACCATCGTGGTGAAGAAGCAGTACATTGCGGCGAGAAAGATTGTGGGGGTCCGGCCGCCGAAGAGGACCAGGATGATTGGGCCAAGCGCCAACAGCGGTGTGCAGTAGCTCAGGATCGCCAGTTGTGTGGCCAATCCCTCGATGGGCGGAATGAGAACGACAAGCACGGCAAGCGTGATCGCCAGCAGGTTTCCCCAGAGAAAGCCCTGCAGCGCACCGGAAGCCGTGACGGTGAAATTGGGTCCGTACAGCGACCAACCGTCGTCGAACATCGTCGAGACAACTACCCACGGCGTCGGAATCGTGCCTCCCGCAACACCGGCCGCCGCCAGAATCCACCAGAGAGCGATCAGTCCGCAGATGCCGACTGCACCGCCGAACCACGTTGGACGCTTCAATCGGATCCGGCGCGGCACAGATGGCTGCGCCGCCGCGGTCGCGACGTTCTCGATATCGGTAATTGTCATGCGACGCCTGCTTTTCCGAAGAGCAGTCCGGAGAGGTAGTCGTGGATCTCGTGGAACTCGGGTGTACGCATCATCTCGGGTGTACGCGGGCGCGGCAGGTCGATCGGCACGACTTCGAGGACGCGTCCGGGCCGCGGCGTCATGACGGCGACGACGTCGGAGAGGAACACGGCTTCGGCGATTCCGTGAGTCACCATCAACGTGGTCGCCGGTTTCTCGGTCCAGATCCTGAGCAATTCGATGTTGAGCCGTTGACGGGTCATGTCGTCCAGCGCGCCGAAGGGTTCGTCGAGTAGGAGGACACTCGGCTTGACCACGAGCGATCGTGCGATCGACACACGCTGACGCATACCGCCGGACAATTGGGCGGGCTTGGCCTTCTCGAATCCTTCGAGGCCGACGAGCGCGATCAGGTCGGCTATCAGGTCGGGGTCGGGATCGATGCCGGCAACCTGAAGGGGCAGTTTGATGTTGGAGGCCACTGTTCGCCACGGCAGCAAAGCCGAATCCTGGAAGGCGATTCCGAGTTCGCGGCGCTTGCGTAACTCGGCGGGCGACTGCCCGTTGACAAGGGCCGTTCCCGACGTCGGACTATCGAGGCCCGCAAGGATACGGAGAACGGTGGACTTCCCGCATCCGGACGGCCCGAGCAGAGACAGGAAAGAGCCTTCGCTGGTTTGAAGGGACACGTCGGTCAGCGCGGTCACCGACCGACGACCCATCTCGAAGGTCTTGCCGAGGCCGGAGATGTCGAGACCGGTTCCAGCGGGGCGAGGTGTGGTGACGGGACTGGTCATTCCCGCACAGTACGAACGTCCGGTTGCGGTCATGTTGCCTGCGCGTCACCGCTGCGTGAGGCTGGTTCGGCGTCTCCTGTCACAGCGCCGTGGTGAGATGGACGTCTGGACGGAGTGAGGGGAGCGAAGATTGCTGAAGTTGTACCGGGCCGAGCGTTCGGACACCTTGGTCTCGGCGTTGGCCACGCTCCTCCGTACCCCGCTGTCGGATCCATTCGCCCGGGAAACTGTTGCGGTGCCGGCCAAGGGCGTCGAGCGTTGGCTCAATCAGCGGCTGTCCTCCCAGCTAGGCACGTCCGGACCGTCAGCAGTGGACGGAATTTCTGCGAACATCGCGTTTCCTTCACCCGCGCGCCTGGTCGCGGAGTCCGTGGCCGCGGTCAGTGGAATCACGGCTGACGACGACCCATGGTCGCCGACGCGATTGGTGTGGACGGTTCTCGACGTGATCGACGAGTCCCTCGGCGAGCCCTGGTGCGGAGTCCTGGCGAAACATCTCGAAGGCCATCGTGAAGGTCGACGGTTTGCCTCCGCCACACATGTCACCGAACTCTTCCGCAGTTATGCCGCGCAACGCCCGCAGATGCTGATCGACTGGGCCGCCGGGCGGTTGACCGACGGACACGGATTGGCGCTGTCGGAGGATTTCGAATGGCAGGCACGTCTGTGGTGCATCGTCGCGGACAAGATCGAGGTTCCGGGGCCCGCAGAGCGACTGGGGCAAGTGAGCCGCGCACTGGTCGAGGACCCGGCCTTGGTTGACCTACCGGAACGCTTGTCGGTCTTCGGGCCGACACGGCTGCCGGTCGATCAGCGAATGATCTTGAGCGCACTCAGTGCGAATCGGGACGTGCACATCTGGCTCCCGCATCCCAGCCCCGCGCTGTGGACCAAGATGAGCTCGCGCATGCAGCCTCGAAGCGAGAGCACGATCCGACGTTCGGAAGACGGGTCAGCGCTGATATCCGCCAATCCGTTGCTGTCGAGTCTTGCTCGCGACGTTCGTGAACTTCAGATCAGCCTCGGTGCCGCCGAGTTCGAGTCGGTGCATCTTCCCGAACCGGCCGGCCCGAAATCCCTCCTCGCGACGGTCAAAGCCGACGTCATCGCAGATCGTGCTCCCAGCGTTGCAGCGGAACCGGATGGGACAGTTCAGGTCCACGCTTGCCACGGGCCGGCACGGCAGGTCGAGGTGCTCCGCGAATGTCTGCTCCGATTGTTCGAGGACGACCCGTCATTGCAGCCACGCGACGTACTCGTGATGTGCCCGGACGTCGAAACGTACGCACCCTTGGTTCGTGCTGCATTCGGACAAGGCGTCCATGGCCACCCGGGGCATCTCCTTCGAGTAAGGCTGGCAGACCGCGGATTACGTCAGACCAATCCTGTCCTGGCCGTTCTCGGCTCTCTCCTCGAATTGGCCGACGGCCGGGCCACAGCCAGTGAGGTTCTCGACCTGGCCGCGACCGAGCCTGTCCGCACACGTTTTTCGTGGGGCGACGACGAGTTGGAAAGACTGCGGGAATGGACGACGGAAGCGGGTGCTTGCTGGGGAATCGGTAGTCGGCAGCGTGCCACGTTCGGCCTCGATGCATTTCCGCAGAACACCTTCAACACCGCCATGGACCGAATCTTGTTGGGGGTCAGCGCGGACGAATCGGAAAATGCCTGGTTGGATCTCGCGCTACCACTCGATGACGTGGACGGCACAGACATCGACCTGACTGGACGTTTCGCAGAGTTCGTCGATCGCCTGGCCGTCTCGCTTCGCGATCTTGCCGGCCCACATTCACCGGCCGAATGGCTTCGTGTGCTGATGCGGGCCCTGGATCTGCTGACCGACACAGCGCCCGCAGATTCCTGGCAGAGCGCGGGGGCCCATCGCGAACTGGTAGCTGCTGTCGAATTCGGCGGAGAGACGGTGTTACGTCTGGCCGATGTTCGCGCGATGCTCTCGCGCAGCCTCGCGGGCAGACCGACGCGTGCCAACTTCCGAACCGGCGAACTGACGGTGTGCACGATGGTTCCGATGCGTTCGGTACCGCATCGCGTGGTCGTGCTGATCGGACTCGACGACGAGGTGTTCCCTCGAACCGGTGGAGTCGACGGCGACGACATCTTGTCACGTGATCCCGTTGTGGGGGAGCGCGATCTGCGCAGTGAAGACCGGCAACTGCTTCTCGATGCCGTGATGTCTGCGGGCGAGCATCTGATTCTGTTGTATACCGGTGCCGATCCGGTCACCGGTGTCGTCAGACCACCGGCGATCCCCCTCAGTGGCCTTCTCGACGTACTCAGTGCGACGGTAGGTCCGGACGCTGTGAACGGGGTGCTGACACGGCATCCGTTGCAATCGTTCGACAATCGAAACTTCGCGCCGAACAAGCCGTTCAGCTTCGACACGGCAGCGCTGGCCGGTGCGAGGGCTGCTGCCGGAACACCGATCGAATTGCCGACAGTCTTGTCGGCCGAGCTACCCGAGGTGCATCCGAAGGAAGTCAACCTCGCCGACCTGGTGAACTTCCTCGTACACCCCGCCCGTGGTTTTCTGCGCCAACGCCTCGGCGTCCGGGTTCCGGAACTCGACGACGACATCGCGGATTCGCTGGCAACCGAGCTCGATCCACTGTCCACCTGGGCTCTGGGTGACCGAATGCTTCTCTCGCGCTTGGCTGGACGCAGCTCTGCGGATTTTCGTGCAGCCGAGTGGCGCCGCGGCACTCTGCCGCCCTACAACCTGGGCGCTACGGTTCTGGGCAACGTCGAATGGGTGGTAGATCAGATTGCCGGACTTGCCTTGCCGCACTTCGACGGAGACTCCGAAGCTGTCGACGTCGACATAGACCTCGGTGACGGGCATCGTCTCACCGGAACGGTAACCGGTGTGCACGGCAATTCAGTGGTGCGAGCGTCGTATTCCTCACTGGCGCCTAAACATCGGATGACGGCCTGGATCAACCTCCTCGCCTTGAAAGCACACGGACGACCCGGTCCGCTCGATGCAGTGTCGATCGGACGGGGTCGGGGAAAGACAGCAGCGGCACGATCAGTGCTCGATGCGCCGGGCAATGCGGTCGAGATACTGCAGCAATTGGTGGACCTACGGGAGCGGGGGCTGCAGCGCCCGTTGCCGATGTGGGCCGCGACTTCAGCCGAATATGCGCGCCGACGCTTTGGTGGGGAGTCGGTCGACGATGCGACAAACGGTGCGGACACCCAGTGGACCGGGCAGTACGGCGAGATGATCGATCCAAGCAACGCTTATGTTTTCGGAGAGGCTCGAACACTTGCGGAGTTGGCTGCGGATCCGCCATCGGACGACGAGTTCGTCTGGGCCGAGGAACCGACTCGATTCGGAGTTCTCGCCCGACGACTGTGGGATCCGTTGCTGACCAACGAAAGAGCGGAGTAACCCGTGGACTTCGATCTATTGGGGCCACTGCCTACCGGCACTACGGTGTTGGAAGCGAGCGCCGGAACCGGCAAGACCTACGCGATCGTCGGACTGGCGACCCGTTGTGTAGCCGAAGGTCTCGCCGACATATCGCAAGTTCTGCTGGTGACATTCAGCAGGGCCGCCACTCAGGAACTTCGTGAGCGTGCCAGGGAGAGGTTCGCGGGAGTGTCCGCCGCTCTGGTCGACCCGGAGTCGGCGAGGCGGTCGGACGATGATCTGGTGGCATACCTCGCCACAGTTGACGACGAGGAGATCGGCGTGCGGCGTCGCCGACTCCTGCGCGCTCTCGCGGAGTTCGACGCCGGCACCATCACGACCACCCACAGTTTCTGTCAGAGGATGCTCGACGGGCTGGGCATCGCCGGGGAACGTGAGCCGGACACAACTTTTGTGGAGTCGGTCGACGACCTGATCAGTGAAGTCGTCTCGGATTTGTACCTCAGCCGCTACAGCCGGACGGACTCGTCTCCGCCGTTCTCCACGAAGGACGCGCTGGCCATCGCCCGAAGCGCAGTCGGCGATGGTCAGGCAATTCTCGAACCCGACGGCGAGGAGGAGACCGCACCCGGTCAGCGCGTCCTCTTCGCGGCTGCTGCTCGTGTCGAGGTCGAACGACGTAAGCGGACCAAAGGAATTCGCGACTTCAACGATCTGCTGACGCTGTTGCACGGCGTATTGACCGATCCGGAATACGGTCCCGTCGCGTGTCGTCGGGTGCGCGAGAAGTTCAAGGTCGTGTTGATCGACGAGTTCCAGGACACCGATCCGTTGCAGTGGGACATTCTGCGTTTGGCCTTCCACGGTCACACCACCCTGGTCCTGGTCGGTGATCCCAAACAAGCCATCTATGCGTTCCGCGGGGCAGAAGTCTTGAGTTATCTCGATGCGGTCCATCAGGCGGATGCGCACCAGGAGTTGACCACCAATTGGCGTAGCGACCCAGGGTTGTTGGCGGCACTCGAACACCTCTACGGTGGTGCCGCACTCGGCAACGAAGGCATCGTCGCGCATCCGGTGGAGGCTTCGCACAAGAAGTCTCGGTTGTTCGGCCCGGTGCCGATGCGTGTACGCCATCTGCCCCGTACCGGAGCCGGACCGCTCAATCGTTCGGGATTTCCGGCCGTAGGCAGACTTCGCAGTCGCGTCGCGGACGACGTCGCAGCAGACGTGGTCGCGCTCCTGGGCGGCGATGCCCGCTTGGCAGTCGACGGTGATCCACGCCCGGTCGAACCGGGAGACGTCGCGGTGTTGGTGCGCACCCACAAGCACGTGGCGATGATCCGCGATGCTCTCGATGCCGTCGGTGTACCTTCCGTATTGACCGGAGGGTCCAGTGTTTTCGCGACACCCAGTGCGACCCAGTGGCTGTGGCTGTTGCAGGCGATCGAGCAGCCCCATCGCTCCGAACGTGTCCGGTTGACGGCCCTCTCGCCGATTTTCGGGCGCACCTCCGAAGAACTGGACGAGGACGGCGACAACGTCGTTGCAGAACTTGCAGGTCAACTGCGCTCCTATTCCGGGCTGTTCGCACGCGTCGGGTTTGCGGCTGTGTTCGAAAGAATCTCTGCCGAAACAAATCTGGAGAAGCGTGTACTCGCGGCCCCGTCCGGCGAACGAGATTTCACCGATCTGCGGCACGTCGCACAACTCCTCGGTCGCGTCGCGACCGAGGAAGCGTTCGGGTTGAGCGCACTGGTTCGCTGGCTTTCCGACCGGATCAAGGATCCGACGTCCGGGAGCGCGACCGACAGAAGCCGTCGCCTCGACAGTGACGCTGCCGCAGTGCAAATCGCTACGGTGCATGCCACCAAAGGACTCGAGTTCCCGATCGTCTACGTCCCGTTCAGTTGGGAGAGCGTTGGCGGCTTCAACTCGCCGACGCAGCTGTTGCACGACCCGGAGGGACGCCGCATCCTCGACGTCGGCGGGCAGGAAGGCCCGGGGTACAACGCCAGAAAGACTGTTGCGGAGGCCGAAGAAGCGGGCGAAGAACTGCGGCTGCTGTACGTGGCGCTGACCCGGGCGCAGTGCCAACTCGTGCTCTGGTGGGCACCCAGCTACGGGACCTCCCGCTCGCCGCTGCACCGGTTGATGCTCGGACGTACACCCGGCATCGCCGAACCTGCTCGGGTAGTGAAGGTGCTCGACGACGGTACAACCGCAGCACGGCTCGCAACCTGGCCGGCAGCAGCTTCCGACGTGATCTCGGTGGAACCTGTTGGTCCCCATCCGCCCTCGCCCGTCCACTGGTCCAGAGCGGCTGCGGACGTGACCGAACTGGCCGCGGCGCGTTTCGATCGAGACCTGGACACTCTGTGGCGTCGTACGTCGTACTCGGCACTCACCGCCGGAGCGCACCACGCGGTCACGACCACGGGCAGCGAGGTCGAGGATCCCGAAAAAGATGACGAGCCAGAGGATTCCGTAGACCTCGGGAGCATTACCCCCTCGCCCCTGGAGGCGTTCCCTTCACCCATGAACGGACTTCCCGCGGGCGCCGCATTCGGCACGCTGGTGCATGAGGTGCTCGAGGTGGTGGACACGGCTGTGGCAGATCTGAGAGTGGAACTCGGGATGCGTTGCGCCGAGGCGGTCTCGGTACGGGCGGCCGAGGTCGACTCCGAAGCACTCGCGGATGCGCTGTATCTGGTGATGCAGACTCCCTTGGGATTCGGAACCTTGGCCACGATCGCGCCGAAAGATCGTCTTCCCGAACTCGATTTCGAACTCCCACTGGCCGGTGGCGACGATCCGGTGTCGATGAGTGTCACACTCCGCGGAGTGTCGGAACTGTTGAGGCGCCACCTTTCCTCCGACGACATTCTGGCGTCGTACGCCGACTATCTGGACCGTGTCGAGACGTCACCGATGCGCGGATTCCTGACGGGCAGTATCGACGCAGTCTTGCGGATCCCGGGCCCGTCGTTCGTGATCGTCGATTACAAGACCAACCGGATCGGTCGCGGCGATCTGACGGCTGCCAACTACACGCGTGAACTCATGGCGACGGAGATGATGCGCTCGCACTATCCGCTGCAGGCACTGCTGTATTCGGTTGCACTGCATCGGTATCTGCGGTGGCGCCTGCCCGACTACGATCCGCACCGTCATCTCGGGGGCGCGCAGTATCAATTCGTGCGTGGGATGCTCGGCCCGGACAGCCCGCCGGAATGCGGTGTCTTCGAATGGAAACCGCCTGCTCAGCTGACGGTTGAACTATCGGATCTGCTGGCCGGTCTTGATGCGTCCCACACAGTAGGGGAGAAGATTCGATGACCGAGGCGCAATTGGCGCAGCGCGCCAAAGGGATCGTGCGAATTTTCAACGAAGCCGGGGTTCTGGTTGCCGCCGATGTTCATGTCGCGACGAGAGTGTGCAGCCTGGGCGGTGAAACTTCCGAAGAAGTGATGCTGGCCGCGGCGTTGGCAGTTCGGGCCGTGCGATCAGGTTCGGTGTGCCTCGATCTGCAACGGATGCGTGATGTGAGCGTCGACAATGCGACGGAGGAGGAACTTACGTCGTTGCCGTGGCCCGAACCGTCGGAGATCGTTGCCGCCCTTCGGCTGAGCCCTCTGGTGATCGGCGGAAACGCCGGACCTCTCAGACCGCTCCGGTTGGTCGACACGGACGACGGTGAACTCCTCTACCTCGATCGATATTTTCTGCAGGAGCAGACGATTCGGCGAGTGCTCGACGAGCGGGCGTCCACGTGGCCGCCCGCCGACCTGAAAGCGGTCCGAACGCGGCTGGATTCGCTGTTCGTCGACGAGAACGGGCCGACCATCGCGCCGGATCGTCAACGGATAGCAGCTGCTCTCGCCGCGACACAGTGGACCACCGTCATCGCCGGTGGGCCCGGAACCGGCAAAACCCATACGGTCGCACGTATTCTCGCTCTCCTGTCGGAGGAACTGGGTTCGAATGCTCGCATCGGGCTGGCCGCACCGACGGGCAAAGCCGCAGCACGTCTGCAAGAGTCCGTACGTGAGCAGACCGCGAGCCTTGGCCTTCCCGAAGAACTCGCGGCCATGACCCTGCACCGGCTACTCGGTTGGCAGCGGGGGAGTTCGAGCCGTTTCAAATACAATGCGACCAACAGACTTCCCTACGACGTGGTCGTCGTCGACGAGACGTCGATGGTCTCCCTCACCTTGATGGCGCGCCTGCTCGAGGCCGTTCGCCCCGATGCCCGTCTGCTGCTTGTCGGCGATCCTGATCAGTTGACCTCCGTCGACGCCGGCGCTGTTCTTGCTGACCTTGTCGCCCGCCCGGTAGAAGTCAGTGGAAATCCGGCGCTGACACAGTTGGTGGGTGACGATCTCACGGCCACCGGTTCCGAAGAGGCATTGAGTGCGGATGAGCAGGATCGTCTGCGGGGCGGGATCATTCAACTCTCACGCGGGCGCCGCTTCGACGGAACCATCGCGTCGTTGGCCAGGGCAGTTCGAGCGGGAGATTCCGCTGAGGTTCTGCGTATCCTGCGCAGCGGTGATCCCGCCGTCTCCTTCCATTCGCCCGAGGATGTTGACGCATTGCGCGCCGACATCGTTGCGAGTTCAGAGGTGGTGACTGCGTCGGCCGAGGTGGGTGATGCGATCGGCGCACTGAAAGGCCTGGAATCGCACCGCCTTCTGTGCGCCCACCGTGACGGACCGTACGGTGTCGGGAGGTGGGCGCAACAGGCGATGGAGTGGGTCGGCACGGCATCAGGGCAGTTTCTTGACCCGACGCGGTGGTATCCGGGCCAACCGCTGCTCGTGACGGCCAACGACTACGAGGCGAAGATCTACAACGGGGACGCCGGGGTGATTGTGCAGCGTGAGGATGGCGTGCCTATTGCCGCATTCCAGCGGGGCAGTGATGCGTTTCTGATTCACCCGAGCCAACTCTCGTCGGTGCAGACGGTTTACGCGATGACGATTCACCGGAGCCAGGGCAGCCAGTACGACACCGTATCGGTGATGTTGCCGGCCGAGGCGTCGTCACTGCTGACTCGGGAGTTGTTGTACACGGCGATCACTCGCGCCAGAAATCATGTGAGAGTGATCGGCACGGAGGATTCCGTGAGGGCGGGAGTGCAGCGACAGGTGCTCAGGGCAAGTGGGCTGCGTCGTGAGATCCGTCCGTATGACGGGCCGTGAAAGTCGGATGTTGCGGTTTCTCTCGGTCATACGTTGTATACGACGAACACCTTGCGTACGGTCTCGGTGACCGTCCACGTACCCTTCCATCCGATGGGGAAGATTGCACTCGTACCGGCAACGAGATGTACGGGATCGCCGTCGTCCTCCTCGACGGTCATGGCGCCGGAGACGATGGTGATGATCTCGCCGCGGGTGAGGAACTCCCACCGCGACTTTCCCGGTTCGCTCTCCCAGACTCCGGATTGAATGCGTCCGTCGTCACTGGTGAACTCGACGTATGCACGAGTGATGATGTCTCCGCCGAGTGGCTCTGCACTGGGTTGGCCGAGCAGTGCTTGTTGGAAGATCCCACTTGCGCTGTTCAACTCTGCGGCGCGGAAGGTAACGGTCACAATTCGATCCTGACTTTCGAAACTCGTGTGAATCATCGGACTTGTCGATGATGTCGTGTGTTTGCTGAGCCGGGATACATTCACTTGTCGCATCTTTCGGCGTTTCGCTCGTACAGATGTCGAAAGGGCGATCGACCACCATTCAACCGGGGCTCAGGGAACCGTCTCACGCCGAAACATGCCCGAGCCCAGGGGAAAACGCCCCCGCGCCGGTGATCTCGAACGGGGGTGATCGGTTGTGTATGAGAGGTTTACGTGGTGGACGCTGTCAACGAGGTGATGAAGCGCTCGGCTGCCGCGTCGACCTCGGCGTCGGGGGTGAGCAACCTCTGTAGCAACAGTCCTCGCAGACATGCGGTTGCGATGATGCTCTGCTGCTTTGCGTCCACCATTGTGAATCCTTCGCGGAGGGCCGCCGCTTCGAGGAGGTGTGCCAAATCGTCGAGGTCGGCGGCGAAATCTTGAAATGCTTTGTGCTCGTACACCGCAAGTCCGGCCAGGTGAAAAAAGGTGCGGCTTCGATCTTCGTGCTCGGCGTTCGAGTAGAAGGTCCAGATCGCCGTGCACAGGGCTGCGAACCCGAGATCTTTGCCCATCGCGGCGATGACGAGGTTGTCACGGCGGCGAGCTTCCGACAGTACGGCGCTGAGGAGACCCGGTCGTGATCCGAAGTGATAGGTCAGCAGCGTGTGGTGCACTCCGAGTCGCTCCGCTACTTGGCGCATCGACAGCTTCGGGCTTGGGCCGGTTTCACCGAACTCGTCGAACAGTGCCTGCAACAGTCGCTCTCGACCCTCCCCAACCGGCGATCTCACGCTACCTCCATTGACGGGTTCACCACTGTTGAGTACGGTACCGCATATCGAATTCACCAGTGTTTAGGAGAGTGGTTTCCAATGCTCGGGAGGTCCCTTTGACTGACGTATGGTTTGCCGGCGGCATGGTCGCGGATGGATCGGGTACCGACCCGGTCGAAGTCGACGTGTGCGTGAGCGACGGCATTGTCACCGCGATCGGACAGGCGCCGTCGGGTTCGACCACGGTTGACTTGGACGGCATGCTTCTGACTCCGGGGCTCATCGATGCCCATGTCCACCTGGGCATTTCGAGTCCGATCCGAAGGCAATTCGGGTTTGAGCTCTCGGCAGCCGAACTGGCTGCGGGCATCTTCGCCACCGCGGGCCATGCCCTCGACGCGGGCTTCACCACGGTGAGAGACGTCGGTGGCATCGACGGCGGAGTGGTCGACGTTATCGCGAGCGGCAGGGTGCGTGGTCCGCGTGTCCTCTCGTGTGGTCCTGTGCAGTGCCAGACCGGTGGACACGGCTACTACGGGGCCGCGTGGGAGCCGACCGAGCTGTGGAACATGCACCACATTCCCGGGCTCTGCGCCCTGTCCTTGATGTCGGGCAATGCCGACGAGCTACGACGCAATGTGCGCGAGTCGTTCCGCCGAGGTGCAACATTCTTGAAACTGTGCGTCACCGGCGGTGTCGTCGGAGGCCATGACCACCTCACCGACACACAGTTCACCGTCGAGGAAATCTCCGTGGCAGTGGAAGAAGCAGCGTCGCGCGGCACCTACGTCACGGTCCACGCGCACAACAATGCGGGCATTCGCAACGCGGTGCGGGCCGGCGTCCGGTGCGTGGAACACGGCACCGACATCGATGCGGAGACGGCCCAGCTGATGCGGGAACATGACGTGGCACTTGTCCCCACCTTCGCCGTGGTCGAGCAGTTGGCGGACACCGAAAGCATGGACCTGGACCCGGCAATACGAGAGCGTGCAGCCGGAGTGCGTCAACGCATGGCCAGAGCGCTCGAGGCCTCTCGCGCAGCAGGCCTGAGGATCGGCCTGGGCTCGGACCTCATCGGGCCGCACCAAAAGCGCCGAGGTGAGGAGTTGCACTTGCGCGCGGAGTTGGAGTCGCCGATGCATGCACTCGTTTCGGCCACCAGCGTCAATGCCGACATTCTCGGTATCGGGGAAAGCGTCGGGACGATCCGCGTCGGTATGCAGGCGGACATGGTTGCCTGGCAGCAAGACCCACTCCGAGACGCAAAGGTGTTCGCCGATCCGGACATGGCTGTTCTCGTCGTGAAGTCCGGAAATATCGTCAAGGGAGACGTTCGATGAGCGCAATGCTGCACGGATGCTTTGCAGACACGGAGTACTTCGAAATCACGGCGAAGTCGGGACACAGCTACGGCGTCTGGGTGACCACACCCCCCGGCTACGCGGACTCCATGGATCCCTTACCGCTGATCTACGTGATGGACGGCAACTGGGCTGTAGGTCTTACCGCCCCGCTCATCGTCACGCAGGCAGACCCGTACCTGACGGTCGCCCCGTACATCCAGGTCAGCGTCGGATATGCCGGTGAGGAAGCCGCCAACTGGGCACGGCTCCGCAACCGCGATCTCGTGCCGCCTGGGGAACCGGTAGGCGAAGAAATGATGGCTACTCTTGCCGCTGCTCGCGACTCGGGTGCAATGACCCAGGAGTACGTGGACGCCTACCTCGAGGAGCTGGCAGACACCCACGCGGACGTCTTCCTCGACTTCCTGACCAACGAACTCCACCCTCGCCTGTGCTCGTCGGAGCTACGTGTCAGCGAGTCCGGGCACGGGCTCTTCGGGTACTCGTACGGAGGACTTTTCGCCCTCTACGCATGGCTGCGCGACGCGCCCCCATTCGCGACCTTCGGTGCGGGTAGTCCCGGAGTTGTGAACGCCGACAGCCAGATCCACACACTGGTCGAGGCACTGCCCGAGCGTGGCGTGGGCTCAGTCGTGCCGGAATTGCACGTCACGCTGAACGAAGCCGAACTGACAGGGCCCATTCCGATCTATCGCGGACTGGCACGTAACGTTCTTGCTGTCGTGGAGCAGTTGCACGGCAATGGGTGGTCGCAGGATGTTTCGACCGCGTTGTTGCACGAGACGCACGTCACCGGGCTGCAGGCATCGTTCCTGAGCTACTTGAAAAAATGCCATGCACGGTAGCTGTTCGTCCCGGAGGCGATGTGCCGCTGACACGTTCTAGGGCGATTTTCCGTAGACGCCGTTGAAGGAGAAGTCGGCTGTGGGTGTCCACCACGTGGTGGACACCCACAGCCGTGTCTATTCAGTTGTCGCGGCTATCGATTCTCCAAGCCGGACAACACTTCTAACCCATGACGGTCCCGGTCGACTCGGCATTGGGTGCCCGAAGGCGGGAGAATGCGCCGAGGTCGATTTCGAGCCCGGTGTGCATCCCGACATAGGTCAGGGGATCAGCGTCGTGATCGTGTCCAGCTTCCACCTGGTCGATGATCCTGGACATGAGGCGCCCAGCGATAGGGGCATTCTTGAATTGGTTCCCGCTGGTGCCCATGGCGACGTAGAAACCTTGCCTGTCTGTCTTGTCATAGATCGGGGTCCAGTCGGATGCTGCGTCGTACACGCCGGCAATACCTTTCGGTTGTGACGGGACCTCCAGGGTGGGGAAACGCCTGGCGGCGCGGAAAACCTGCGCTTCGAACCGGGCAACAGTGCGATTCGGGTTGGCGGTATCAGGATCGTCGATCCACTCGAGCGGATCGCAATCCGGTTCGGTTCCGCCGACAAGGAAACCGTTTCCAGGTTCGGCTCGCATGTAGGTTCCGAGATCCAAATCGGCGATCATCGGGCCGAGGATCTCGTCGTCGTTGTACCCAGTGGGTGCGGTGACGTGATGGACCTCCTGACGCAAGGGCCGAACCGAAACCTTGAAGTCGGACCCGACATTCGACAGCTTGTTGAACTCTCCCGACCAGGGGCCGGCAGCGTTGACGACAATCTTGGATTTCACACTTTCCCCGTCGTGGAGCCCTAACTGCCAGATGCCGTCAGGCAACTGCTCGACTGCCACCACACGCGTGTTGTACGCGAAACCCGCACCGTGCGAACGTGCTGCCGCAGCAAGATTCGCGGCGGCCAGTTGCGGGTCGTCGACGAACCCCGCCTGAGGTGTGTACAGCGCTCCGAGCGTGGTTTCCGCATCTGCGAAGAAGGACTCCGAGTCGACTGGCTTGGGTGGATAGTATTTACCTGCGTCGATACCGGGAATCTTCTCGACGAGTGTCGTTGCGTCCCAAAGCTGGTAATCGATTCCGATCTTCTCGAATAATCCAATCGTGCGCGCGTGGGGTGCGACGTCGACGTCGAGCAGTGCCATTCCGCATTGCCGAAACTTCGCAAGCGCGCCGTCGACTGTCGCGTTGAGATGCTCGTTCCAGTTTTGCCAGCAATGCAGCGACTCCCAAGCCGCAGCCATACCGTCGAATGTGGAGTAGTTGAACCGGATAACCGCACTGGATGCACTGGTCGAGCCGTAGCCCGGACCACCAGACTTGTCGATGACCAGGACTTCGTAACCTCGAGCGGCCAGTTCGTAGGCGATGGAGCTGCCGATCACTCCAGCTCCGACCACAACTGCATCGGTCTTGTCGGTAGGCACTTTCGGCCTCTCTTTCTACTGATGGCTTCGCCGGATCGAAAGCACAGCTGTTCGATCCGGCAAGCTTGGGTTCTGGTAATTCCGACGCCGTCGACTTCCTCTGGAGAGCTTCATCCCGACTTCTCGGATTCGGCTCTGTCTTAATGAATTTGGCACCTGAAAGTCCAGAGGTGTTCGTCGTCCTCAACTCTCTCGTGGCGGCCATCGGAACGCTATCGACAGCTGCGCAAAAAATCACAGCCGTGGCGCGTCCGTTGTCAGAAATGTTTCGTCGGGCTGCCCTGCGTGGCAGACCAGTTTTTCGTTTCCGGAATCCCTCGCCACAGAATGGGAAGCGCGATCAAAGCGATGGCGGTCGCATAGAAGGCAGGCGACAGATCGCTTCCAGTGGCGTTGACCAGTGTTGCGCACACCAGAGGAGCGGTCCCTGCAAAAAGTGCATATGCGATGTTGTAGGGGATTGCCGTGCCGGTGAATCGCGCATGCGTCGGCATCATTTCGAGAATTACGAGCAAAGCGGACGCGAGTAAGGAAAGCGCGAGGACCAGAGAAGCCAGTGCAACGGCAATCGCGAAAATGTTTCCGGTACCGATGAGCATGTAGCTGGGCACCGAGACGAAAACTGACATCACCCTGCCGATTCTGACGAGTGGCCTCCGGCCGATTCGGTCGACTGTGGCGCCGAAGAAGATGAACAGCGGTACTGCGAGAACCAAAGCGCCGGTTGTCATCAGCAGTGCAACCGTGCTCGGAACATCGGCTGAGAGAACCAGAAATGTCGGCATGTAGCCGAGCAGCATATGAGTAACGACACCGAGCGAGGCGAAGTACACGAAGGACGTGAGCAGAGTCCGCCAGTGATTGCGGAACAGATCTGCGAGTGGGCGGGTTGGAAGGGAATCGTTTTCTTGCATTTCCTTGAACGCCGGAGTCTCCTCGACGGCAAGCCTCATGAACAGGCCCACCATGGCGACAACGCCTCCGATGATGAACGGCCAACGCCATCCTCCGTCGGCGAAGTGCTCAGCGCCGACCGAGCTGAATGACAAGACTGTGACCGTGGCCAAGATGCTGCCGACAAATGACGAAGAGCTGATTATCCCTGCGTACAAGCCTCGGCGGTGGGACGGCGCATGCTCGACGACGAAGGTGGCAGCTCCGGTGTATTCGCCCCCGGCCGAAAATCCTTGAACCAATCGGCACAGCAGCAGCAACAGCGGTGCGGCAACACCGATCGAAGCGTACGTCGGTAGGAGACCGATTGCCGCCGTCGAGCAGCCCATGAGCGTAATTGCCAGGGACAGTGACCTCCGTCGGCCGAGGCGGTCACCAAGCCGTCCGAAGAATATGCCGCCGGCAGGTCTGGCCAAGAAGGCGACTCCGTAAAGAGCGAAGGTGGCAAGCAGTGCGCCACTGCCGAACTCCGGAGGGAAGAACACTGTCGCGAGAACTGCGGCAGTGAAACCGTAGATCGTGAAATCGAACCATTCGACGATGTTGCCTGTCGCCCCGGCGATCAGGGCCCTACGGCGCGCCGATCGACGTCCAGGTGGAGTCTCGGTTTGATGCCCTGCAGGAGCATTTGCTGTGCCGGTCATGATGATTCCTCTCGGGATATGCTGAATGGCAACGGCTTTGCGACATCACGGTCACCGATGTCATTCGAGGTATTCGACATTGAAAGAGGTCGGTGGGATTCGATGTTGAACTGGCGAACGAAGGTCCTTGTCGATTTCGGGTCGGAGGCGACTTCGTCTGAGGGAGATCGTGCCGGCCGGCCTCGCGCCCCACTATGCAAATCCCACGGCTGCAACAGATCTCGTCGCTGCCACGTCTGACGGGTTGCGAACCGAGTGAAGACGTCACGGGTCTCGAGTGCTTGGCATGAAGCGAGCCTATGGTGCAAAAGTTAGTTGCATCACTGTCATGTGTTCAGATTTCGGCGTAGAAATTTGGGCATATGTTGCAAACCAGAGAGGGGGCTCGTACAGTTCGACCATGGTCGGAGAACTACAGCATTTGGTGGACACTACCGGGCGCCGACTGGACCGTTCCGTTGCGATCGATGATGCACAGATTCGTCTGCTCGCGTACAACTCGCATGACAGTGCCGTCGATTCAGTCAGAATGAATTCCGTTCTACAGCGGATTGTTTCACGCGAGATCGTAGACTTCATCTACGCGAGTGGAGGCCGTGAAGCCCTCGATCTCTTCACTGTTCCCGTCAACGAGGAACTAGGGCTGACCCTTGGCCGGGTCGGGATGCCGATCCGGTACCGCAATGCGCTGCTGGGCTTCGTCTGGCTGTTGACTTCGGAGGGCGAAGTTGACGAGGATCAAGCCGAGGTCTTGAGGCGCACGGCTGATGCGGCAGCGATGATCCTCCACCGCGAACAGTTGCTGGACGAGTTGTCCCGAAGTCGGGAGCGGGAACTTACTCGAGACGTCCTGTCGGGCGAGCGGTCGCTGCGCGAGGACGCGGCAAACAGGTTGGCCGAGGAGGGCTTGTTGGCTGCGGGTCCAGCAGTCGTGGTCACTGTGTTGCTCCGTCCTGGCGACCAGTCGACATTGACCGAAAGAGATCGTCTGAGTGTTGCCGTCGGCGTCGATCAGCTTCGACGGAGGCTCCCGCGGAACAGTGCAATCCAACTCGACCGCCCCGACCACAGTCTGTTGATCGTATCGGTGGCCGAACGCTCGACTCAAACCCAACTGGACTCGCTGATCGTGGCAGCCCGGGAGCGAGTCTTGTCTGAAAGTGGGCGCCAGAACATCGAATGTTTGGTCGGTATCGGTGAACCGCGAACCTCGGTTGCACACGTGCGCGAATCCTACGAAGAGTCCAGACGTTCCGCAGATGTGGCCCAGGTGGTCAAGGTGCTCGGAAATGTTGTGCGTTATCGGGATCTCGGCGTCTACGGACTTCTGGCCGAACTGTCGGAGGATCGACTCGAGAACAGTATTCACTCAGGTTTGCAGTCCTTGCTCAGCCATGAGGACTCGAAAAGTGAGGCTCTTCTCGCGACGCTGGAGAGCTTTTTGGACAATGCCGGTGACGTAAAGCGAACGTCAGAGGCGCTCTGTGTGCATCGAGGGAGCTTGTACTATCGCTTGCGGCGAATTCAGGAGATAACACGAGCAGACTTGGCGAACGGCGACGACCGATTGGCCTTGCATTTGAGCCTGAAAGTCGCGCGGCTGTTGGATCTCCGATGATCCCGATCCGAGAAGAGGGGACTGCGGAAGAATCCAGCGGCTCAACGTAGTTGGCGGCTTTCGATCGTCAAGCGGGATGATTCCGGGGTGGGAAAGGAAGCGCGTCGTACATCGGCCGGGGTGGGTTGGCTTGACCTGCTGAGACGTTCATACGTTTGATCGGGCATCTTCTATTTTCTTGTCGGCAGATGCGGCGGAGCGCAACTTTTTCGGGCATTGAAAGTGCAGAATCGTCGAGATGGGTGTCGAGCTGTGTGAAGAAGGCGCGTTTTTGCAAACCGAAATGACGACGAATTTGGTCTGAGTTCGGTCCCCCGGTACGCAGATGTTCGCGCGCGAACTGGACTATTTGTTGCCGACTGCAAACAGGGGATCTAGCGTCCATTCCCGTTGGCTCCCTTTATGGTTGGATTGGATCAGATACCTGAGTCGGTGCGATTCGTATGCACCCCTTCGCCGCAGGTCTGGTCTGATCTTTCCGAAGTCGGAGTCGCGGAGATACATGCAGTTGTTCGAGATCGTTCCCCCGAAATTGAACAAACGCGCCAGACTGGATTGTGGCCATCGAGGCTGTACGTCTATCCATTTGCTGGTTGCTGAGCCGGCTGGTCAGTACGACACTGAATCGGTGATGTTGCCGGCCTATCGCCAAACGGTGAAGTGATTTTGCCAGGAGAACGACACGTTTTTGCCGGCATTCGAGACGACGACTCCGCGCGGATCGACCTCCGGCGGAAGGGGGACCGACCACATCATCTTTCCGTCGCGAGCCCTGATCGAATGCATGCCGGTGTAGTCGCTGAAGACGAAGTGATCGCCATCAGTCGCACCGCTTCGAACCCAGTACGCGTCTTGCCAGTGTGTTTGCCACAGTTGTCGGCCACTCTCGACGTCGAGACCCGAGATTGTGCGGGTCTCCGGCGACGTGACGAGGATTGTTTTTCCTACCACTGCGGCGATGGCGCTTCCTGTCCCGGCCGTCGCGGTGTTGACGATTTGTGAACTGCGCCAGAGTTCGTCACCCGACTCCGGATCGTAGGCGCCGTCGCCGAGAAACATCGGGACCGCCGTCGAGGGCTTACTCGGGTAGGACGACGATGAGTACGAGGGAATCGGTATCGCACGAATCGTGGATCCGTCGGAAGCCAAGAGGTTTTGGGTTCCGGCATATCCCGACCGGCCGCCGACACTGGTGAGGAACAATCCGTTCCCGGTCGGGACAAGCGAATCGCCCTCGAATCGGAATCGTTCGGCGCCGGACTGCAGATCGTAGATTCGATAGCGGTACTGCGGGTCCCCGCCGTCGCCCTGTTCCATCGCAATGACAGTGTCGGTGTGAGGGACCGAGTAGACGGCTCCGAACTTCTCACTTGGTTCGAAGGTACGCACGAAGTTGGCCGTCAAATTGGTTGTGGTGCCGCTGGCAAGAATTCGTGTTCGAACCGTTCCGTCCATCCTTTCGCCGGACGTGTACACGGTGTCTCCGGCGATGGTGGCGCCATTGAGATCGAAGTCGGTTCCGAGGTCGGACATCAGAGTTCCGGTCGCGGTATCGACAAAGATCATCCGTCGATCGCCCCAGCACGCGATGATTGTGGATTCGTTCTGCTGACTGCACTGGCCGATGACTCCGCCGATTCGCGTTTTCCACAGCGGACTTCCGTCGTCGGGATTCACCCCGACGAGTGTGACGGCACCGACTCCCTGACTCGACGAAGACTCGTCGGTCTTGGGAAGCGGATAAGCAGTCGCGGCCACCAGCACGTCACCGACTTGGTACGTGTTGCCGTAGCCGTAGTAGCTATCGAGCGTGGAAGGCATCGACAGCAGCACGTCCCCGGGGTTGTCCGTGAGCGCTCGGACATCGAGTTCCCAGGCTTGTTGCGGAGGATCGGAGAGGTCTACGTCGACAACGCCTTGCTCGACGATCGGACCGCCTGTCTTCTGCTTCGGCGATGCCGCATCACTGGAGTCGGAGATTACCGATACGACGATGAACGCGATCGCCACGAGCAATGCCAGTCCGAGTGCGACCAGTTTCCAATGTTCCTTCAACCGAAGCTGCATCGAAAGACCGTAACCGATCGATCAAACTGATCGGTTCGTTTCGCGGACGGCCGGCACGATGTCGATCGCGAGATCGAGCCCACGTGCTCGGTGTGACGAAGTGTGGTGGCCTCGTACGCACGAGACCACCACACCGACGGCGTCAGACGTAAGGCGAGTACGCCGGAAGATCCAACTGACCGTTGCCGGACAGCCCGATCACGATCACCTCGGGTTCGGTGACGGCACGGGCGTGAGCGATAGCGCCGGCAACCGCGTGGGTTGATTCCGGAGCCGGGATGATTCCTTCGGCGCGGGCGAAAATCAGACCTGCCTGGAGTGCGTCGTCCTGATCGACGGCAATTGCATCCATGAGTCCGAGGTTGACCGCGTGCGAGACCATCGGCGACATGCCGTGGTAGCGGAGGCCACCGGCATGGATGGCCGGCGGTACGAAATCCTTACCCAGAGTGTGCATCTTGAGCAGCGGCGTCAGGCCGGCGACGTCACCGAAGTCGTAGCGGTACTCGCCCTGAGTGAGGGACGGGCATGCCGACGGCTCGCAGGCGACCAGACGAGTCTTGGTGCCTTCGCGAAGGTTTCGTCCCAGGAACGGGAAGGTGAGTCCGGCGAGGTTGGAACCGCCGCCGGCGCAACCGAACACGGTGTCGGGGACTTCGTCGCCGGCTTCTTCGAGCTGGACCATTGCTTCCTGACCGATCACGGTCTGGTGCAGCATGACGTGGTTCAGCACGCTACCGAGGGAGTAGTGCGTGTTCGGATCCTGCGCAGCGACCTCGACGGCCTCACTGATGGCCATACCGAGCGAGCCGGTGGTGTCGGGATGCGACTTCAACAGTGCGCGTCCGGCTTCCGTCAGGTCCGAAGGCGACGGGTGACAGATTCCGCCGTACGCCTCCATCTGGATGCGTCGGTACGGCTTCGAATCGAAGGACGAGCGAACCTGCCATACCTCGACGTCGAGTCCGAGCAGCGCGCCCGCGAACGACAGCGACGCACCCCACTGTCCCGCACCGGTTTCGGTGGTGAGCTTGGTGGTTCCCTCGATTGCGTTGTAGTAAGCCTGCGCGACAGCAGTATTCGGCTTGTGTGAACCGACCGGGCTCACGCCTTCGTACTTGTAGTAGATGCGGGCAGGTGTGCCCAGAGCGCGCTCGAGTCGGTGCGCGCGGAACAAGGGAGAGGGCCTCCACATGCCGTAGATCTCGCGAACCGTCTCCGGGATCTCGATGTAGCGCTCGGTTGCGACTTCCTGCGCGATGAGGTTCATCGGGAACAGCGGCGCCAAGTCCTCGGGGCCGAGCGGCTCACGAGTGCCCGGATGCAGGTGCGGGGGAACAGGCTCGGGGAGGTCAGCCGCCAGGTTGTACCAGTGCGTCGGCACTTTCGACGGGATGGAGACGCCCAAAGGCTCGAGCGAACGGTTGAGTGGGGTGGTGGTCAACTAACTCTCCTTCGTGGATTCGGTACCTGATCTTGGCGGTCGTAGCGACGACGCGTACGGCATTTGCCGGATCGGGGATCCTGAGAGGAGCCTGCTGGACCACCCGATATCGGTCCGGGCAGCACGCAGTTGCGGCTGACCGTCAGCGGTCGGGCCACCAGAGGTGCGCAGTGAGCAGGGTCACGAGCCGATCGTACATCGGCACTCGCACCCTGCTCACGTCGGGCGCGGCTACATTCTCGCCATCCTTCGTCGGCGCGGCTACATTCTCGCCATCCTTCGTCGGCTCAGCTACATTCTCGCCATCCTTCGTCGGCTCAGCGGAAAATCATGCACGTCGTGGTTCCATGCGCCACCAACTTGCCGTTCTTGTCGAGGACCTTGCCCTCTGCGGTCGCGGTGCGCCCGCCCACGTGAATGACACTGCCGTGGGCTGTCAGCTCGTCACCGTCGAGAGGCACAGTGCGGATGTAGTTGAGCTTGAGTTCGAGGGTCGTGTAGCCGACGCCCGCGGGAAGCATCGTGTGTACCGCGCAGCCCATGACCGAATCGAGCAGCGTTGCGCAGATGCCGCCGTGAACAGTGCCGAGCGGGTTGCTGAAATCGGCACGCGGGGTCAGGGCGAAGCTCACCGATCCCTCGTTGACCTCGCGCATCTCCATGCCGAGGAGACGTCCGATGCTGGGTCGGTCGTTGACCTGTGTTCCCATCCAGCGGAGAAGTTCGAGGCCTGTCATCTGCGCCGGATCGACGGTTGCGGTTGTCTCGTCACTCATTGTTTCATCCCATCACTATGTAGGTCGTCATACATAACGTAGCGTATGAGTCGACAGGTGTACCGACGGCCGAAGGATCTGTGACATGGCAGAGCTGAGCTCACGTGATCGCATGATTCGTAGTGCGGTCGAACTGATCAGCCGCAACGGCGTCGATGCGACATCCTTCAGCGACGTCATCAAGCACAGCGGCGCGCCCCGTGGGTCGATCTACCATCACTTTCCAGGCGGCAAGACCGAGTTGATGGTCGAAGCTGTGCGCGCGGCCGGTGCGATCATCACCAGACGAATCAGCTCGGCTGCGGCTACCGGTTCCACGGCCGACGTGATCGAAGCGGTCGGAGACATCTGGCGACTCAATCTCACACGCTCGGACTTCGCGATCGGCTGCCCGGTGATTGCCGGCGGGTTGGCGCGTGCCAGTGAGCCAGAAGTCGCGGAAGTGTCGGCTGAGGTCATGCTGGGATGGCAGAAGTTGATCGAATCGCAACTCGAAACTGCGGGTTATCCTGCAGTGCAGGCAAAATCGATGGCAAACCTGACGATCACGTCGGTCGAAGGTGCAGTGGCGGTGTGCCAGACGACT
The DNA here is from genome assembly GCF_963525155.1 of uncultured Rhodococcus sp. Classification (NCBI taxonomy): domain Bacteria; kingdom Bacillati; phylum Actinomycetota; class Actinomycetes; order Mycobacteriales; family Nocardiaceae; genus Rhodococcus; species uncultured Rhodococcus sp. The sequence continues at coordinate 20,952 of NZ_CAURKP010000024.1, read as the reverse complement.
CGAAGTATCGAGCCGCTCGAACAGGTCATCGCTTCACTGCAGGGGCTCTCTCGTTCTGAGGCTTGGTCCCGCTGAGCCTTCGGGGGTTGACTTCGGTCGTCAAGTATCCGTAACTTCATGTAACGGCTAATTGGGCAGGAGTAGGCGATGACACATTGGTTCGACCTCGAACCGGTCGGTGTCGATTTCTTCGACACGGCACCGCATATCTTCACGTACTCGATCGATCTCGCCGCCGAACCTGACGCCGTCTGGGCCGGTCTGACCGCCGACGAGCCTTTGTCGTGGTGCCGACTGCTCACAAAAGTGCACTACACCTCGCCGCGCCCCTACGGCGTCGGCGCGCGCCGAATCGCGGAGGTGGGCGGGGGTGCGATGCAGATGCGCGAAAAGTTCATCACCTGGGACGACGAAACGCGTCGGCACTCGTTTTACGTCGAACAGTCCAATGTTCCGCTGTTCCAATCCTTCGCTGAGGACTACCGCGTCGACGAGCTCGCAGTGGGTTCGAGACTGCAGTGGAATTTTGCATTCTCACCGCGTCCGAAGCTGTCGCTCGCGGTACGCGGTGGCCTACCGGTCAACTCACTGGTCTTCTCGAGCTTCGTGCGCGATACCAAGCGGCACTTCGGTTCTGCGCCACGCCATTGACTTTCTTCCCTTCATACGAGAGGCATCCATGACCACGCTCGGAGAATCGTTGACTTTGCCCTGCGGGCAGATCCTGCGGAATCGCACGATGAAAGCTGCGCTCAGCGAGGCCCTGGGTGACCGCACTCATGGACCGTCCACTCGCTTGGAAACGCTGTACGGTCGTTGGGGCAGTGGCGGGTTCGGTTTGCTGATCACCGGCAATGTCATGGTCGACCGATCGCAGATCGCCGAACCGGGCAATGTCGTCGTCGACGACGATCGTGATGCCGAAGCACTGACTGCCTGGGCCAAGACCGCCAAGAACGGCGGCGCCGAGATCTGGATGCAACTGAACCACCCAGGGCGGCAATCCAACCCGATTGCCAGCAGAGGTAGACCGGTCGCCCCGAGCGCGATCGCGCTGAAGATTCCGGGAATGGCGACGCCGCGAGAACTCTCGACCGCTGAGATCGACGAGATCATCGACAAGTTCGCGGAAACTGCTCGCGTCGCCGAGTCCTCCGGATTCGGTGGCGTGCAGATACACGCAGCGCACGGTTATCTTGTTGCGCAGTTTCTTTCGCCGTTGTCCAATCAGCGGACGGACGAGTGGGGTGGAGATCCTGAGCGTCGACGACGCTTTCTGATCGAAATCGTTCGGCGCATACGCTCTGCCGTTGCTCCGGGATTCGCAGTGTCGGTCAAACTCAACTCGGCTGATTTCCAGCGAGGTGGATTCTCGGAAGACGAGTCGCGAGAAGTAGTGCGCGCGTTGACCGAAGAGTCCGTCGATCTCATCGAGATCAGCGGTGGCAGTTATGAATCGCCGGCCATGATGGGTAAAGCGCAGAAGCAGAGCACTCGCGATCGAGAGGCATATTTCCTCGAGTACGCCGAGACAGTCCGAGCGATTGCCGGCGACATTCCCCTGGCGGTCACCGGCGGCTTCCGCTCGCGATCGGCGATGGTCGAGGCACTGGCTTCCGGCGCGTGCGACGTGATCGGCCTCGGCCGGCCGACGATCACGATCCCCGACGCGGCAACCGTTCTCCTGGAATCGGATCGGGAACGATTGACCGTGCCGACTGTTGAGTTCGGAGCGCGGAAGTTGCTGGGGAAGGTTGCCGACATCTCGATGCTCGACGGTGCACTCGACCTGCAGTGGCACACCGATCAGTTGCACCGGATGGGCGACGGAAGTGAGCCGGATCCGGCTCGGCCGTGGTGGAAGACCCTCGGAACGATGGTGAGGCGAAACGGAATCGATGCGCTTCGCCCCACCAAACGAGCGGCTTGATCAGTTCGGTGCACCGATGTTGAGTTCATCGGGATGCGCGCCGACGCGGGTACCGTCGTCGAGCGTATCGATTTCGCTCAGGTCGAGATCGGTGAGTTCGAAGTCGAATACGTCGATGTTCTGAGCGATTCGAGCATCGTGTACGGATTTCGGGATGACGATCAGGCCGTTCTGAAGGTGCCAGCGGATCAGGACCTGCGCGGCAGTCTTGCTGTGGCGGTCACCGATTCGAGTGATGATCGGGTCGGTAAGCAGGGTGTTGGGCTTGGACGCCTTACCCCAACCTGCGTTACTGGTACCGCCGAGTGGGCTCCACGATTCGACCTTGATCCCGTGCTCGGCGGCCTTGTCGCGAATGGCGTGCTGCGTGAGGTGCGGGTGCAGTTCCACCTGATCGACTGCGGGCAACAATCCACCGCGTTCGACGAGAAGCTGCAGATGATGCGGCTCGAAGTTGCACACCCCGATTGCCTTGGCGCGGCCCGATTCCGCGATCTTTTCGAGTGCGTCCCACGTGCGGAGGAGTCGGTCGTTGTCCTGCAGAGGCCAGTGGATGAGGTAGAGATCGACGTAGTCGACGCCGAGCTTGTCGATGCTGGTGTCGAAAGCCTTCAACGCCGGCTCGTAGCCCTGATCTGCATTCCACAGCTTCGTGGTGAGGAAGATGTCCTCTCGCGCGACGGACGAGTTGGCGATACCTCGTCCGACGCCTTCTTCGTTTCCGTAGGCGGCAGCGGTGTCGATGTGCCGGTAGCCGGCCTCGTCGAGTGCGAACCGTACTGCATGCTCGGTTTCGTCGTTGGTGGCCTGCCAGACTCCGAGGCCGAGTTGCGGGATCGTGGTTCCGGAATTCAGCGTGATGTCAGGAATGCTCATGGATCAAGGCTAGCGATCTCGAGCTGTCCTTGCCTGGGTCAGAGCTGCCTGGGTCAGAGAGTGGTAGCCGAGTACCCATGCGCCGCTGCAACACTGTCGGACAGGAGCAGGCCGTCGTGTGTGCTCAGACCTGACCCCAGGCCGGGAACTGTCGCGACCGCGTCCTTCCACCCCTTGTCTGCCAATGCGACGACGTACGGAAGCGTCGCGTTGGTGAGTGCGTAGGTGGACGTACGGGGGACGGCTCCGGGCATGTTCGCAACGCAGTAGAAGACCGAACCGTGTACCTGGTACGTCGGATCGGCGTGCGTGGTCGCGTGTGAATCCTCGAAGCAGCCTCCCTGGTCGATGGCGATGTCGACCAGGACAGAACCCGGTTTCATGCGCGCCACCAGACTGTTGGACACGAGAGTGGGAGCCTTCGCCCCTGGGACCAGCACTGCGCCGATGACCAGGTCGGCGTCGAGTACAGCCTGTTCGAGTTCGAGGCTGTTGGACGTGATGGTCTTGACCTGGCCGTGGTACAGCTCGTCGATCTCCCGCAGGCGAGCGATCGACAGATCGAGAACGGTGACGTCGGCCTGCATGCCGTAGGCCACGGCGATGGCGTTCTTGCCGGAGACTCCCGCACCGATCACCACGACCTTGGCGGGGCGCACTCCGGGTACGCCGCCCATCAGAACTCCGCGTCCGCCGCCGTGACGCATCAAGTGGTAGGCGCCGGCCTGCGGCGCAAGGCGTCCGGCTACTTCGCTCATCGGTGCGAGAAGGGGCAGTGAACCGTCGGAACCGACAACGGTTTCGTAGGCGATGGAGGTGGTCTTCGACGTCAGGAGCGCGTCGGTGCATTCTTTCGACGCCGCCAGGTGCAGGTAGGTGAAGAGCACCTGATCCTTACGGAGTCGCGAATACTCTTCTGCAATAGGTTCTTTGACCTTCAGGAGTAGATCTGCGTCCGTCCAGACCTGATCGGCAGATCCGAGGATCTGCGCGCCCGCGGCCTTGAAATCCTCGTCACTGAACGAGGAGCCGACGCCTGCACCCGTTTCGATGACGACCTCGTGCCCTCGGCCGACCAGTTCGTGGACGCCTGCTGGGCTGATGGCCACGCGGTACTCGTGGTTTTTGATCTCGCGGGGGATTCCGACCTTCATGACACGGCTCCGAACTGAGTCTGTTGTTTCTTCGAATGGCAGGTGCCAAGCATGAAGTTTCGTCGCCAAATAGTGAAGAGAAGTGAAGATAATTCTCTACGCTGTATGCATGGTGCGTGAAAGTTCAAAAATCGGTATTCAGACGGCTGCCTCGCCGAAGCATGTTCGGGCAGCAATGAAGTTGGACGAGATCGACCGGGTTCTGCTCGAAGAGCTGGCGAAGGACGCGAGGATTCCGAACAATGCGCTGGCTGCGATCGCGGGAATTGCGCCGTCGACATGCCTCGGACGTGTGCGCGCCTTGGTGGACAACGGTGTGATCAGGGGATTCCATGCGGACATCGACCCCGCCGCTCTCGGAATGGATCTGCAGGCGATGATCGCAGTTCGACTGCAGGCCAACGCGCGGTCGCATCTCAACCGGCTCGGTGACGACTTCGCCAAGCTGGACTCCGTGCTCAACGTGTATTTCGTGGCCGGTGTCGACGACTACATGCTGCACGTCGCTACGACGGATTCGGCGCAGTTGCGTGACTTCGTCGTCAACAATCTCTCGGCGCATCCGGCGGTTGCTGCGACCGAGACGATTCTGATCTTCGAACATGTCAGGCCTCGAGGCGGTACTGCCTGATTCGTTCTCACCTGATGGCGGGTCGACGCCCGGACCAGGCGTTCTCGAGGAGTTCGCTCAGGCCTGGCGGGGTGATCTCACGCGGGTTCGGATAAGCGGCGGCGGTCGCGAGTTCGACTGCACGGCCGATCTGATCGTGACTCATTCCCACCTCTCGCAGAGAGGTCGGTCCGCCGCACGAGGTGACGAGGTCGAAAACGCCGGTGGCGGCGTCGGATACACCCAAGGCAGTCGCTATTCGAGACATGACTTCCGGGACGGCAGGCGCGTTGAACGCCATTGCCTGGGGAAGGACAACGGCGTGGGTGGGAGCGTGCGGCAATCCGAAGCTGCCACCGAGGGTGTGGCACAACTTGTGATGAAGCCCCATACCGACTGTGCCCAAGCAGGTTCCGGCCAACCAGGCCGATTGCAGCAGATCTGCCCGGCCTTCCACATTTCTCGGATCGCCGACGATGATCGGCAATGCCCGGGCGATTCCGGAGAGTGCCTCGATTGCCATCGAGTCGGTGATCGGATTGGACTCGGCGGAATACAACGCTTCAACCGCGTGCGCCATCGCGTTGACAGCACTGGTGACCGTGGTGTTCAGCGGCAGATCGAGAGTGAGGTCGACATCGTATACGACGGTTTCGGGTCTGATGTCGGGCGACGAGCGAGTTGTCTTGCGTCCGTTGTCTGTTTCACCCAACACCGGAGTGACTTCTGAACCCGCATACGTCGTCGGAACGATGATCTGATCGACCCCCGCTCGTAGTGCCAGTGCCTTGGACAACCCGGTTGCCGAACCGCCGCCGATCGCGACGACGATGTCCACGTGATGGGTCTCGGCAAGCTTCAGCGCGGCTGTCGTGACTTCGGTCGGAGTATGCATCACAGCGCCGTCGAAGCGGACGACGGCCATGTCGCCGAGAGATTCGGTGACGTCGGCGGCAAGCGCGTCCAGTCGACGGCTTGCCAGCACCATCACTCGGCTACGGCCGAGCCGCCGCACTTCTTCGGCGATCTCGCGGATCGTCCCTTGGCCGAAGACAATTCGTGCCGGTGAAGCGTCGTACGAGAAGGACTTCATGTCATCCCTGCGAAACGGTGGCGTGCATTTCCCAGACGATGACCTCGGCACCGGTATCGGAACTGACCTGCTGGCCTCCGCCGCCGGACACGCGCACCGCGTCACCTTGTTCGAGCACGCCGACGCCTTCCATGGCCGCCTGACCGTCGGCGACAAAAACGTGCAGGAACGGTGCGTCGGGCAGGGTCACGGGCTGTCCGGGTTGCAGACGCGCGACGTGCATCGCGGCGTACTTGTTCTTGATCCGGATTGCCGAGTGATCGGCGTACGCGTCCATGCCGGAGGCGACGGGAACCAGACCACCGGCAAGCAATTCGGCGTCGATCTCCAACTGCTCGTAGCCGGGGGTGATTCCGGCTTCGTCGGGGATGACCCACATCTGGATGAAGTGAACCGGGTCGCTGTGCTTGTCGGAATGCGCACCCGCCACGTCACCGAGTCGCCACGAATCGTTCTTCTCCGAATGCAGGATGCCCGTTCCGGCGCTCATCCGCTGGGCTAGACCGGGGTAGATGACACCCGAATGACCCATCGAATCCTGATGTACGAGAGAACCTCTCAGTACCCAGGTGACGATCTCCATGTCCTGGTGGGGATGGGTGTCGAATCCCATTCCGGGCGTGACGATGTCGTCGTTGTTCACCAGAAGAAGACCGTGGTGAGTGTTCTTCGGGTCGTAGTGATTGCTGAACGAGAACGAGTGCTTCGAGTCCAGCCAGCCGGCATTGGACTTGAAGCGATCCCCGGATCGACGGATATCGAGGTTCGGCTGCGACAGAGTGGAGGTCATGGTGTGCCTTCCGAATGGTGTGGGGGAGAGCAAGTTTTCAGAGGACGTGATTGCCGTACATCTCGCCGAGAGGGTCTGCGATCAGCTCGAGTCGAGCGCCGTCGGGATCGCGGAAGTACAACGAGACCTCGCTGTGCTCGATCAGTTCGACGCCGGCCTCGGTCAGTTGGGTGCGCAGCTTCGCCCACTTGGCAGGTTCGACGCTGATCGCGATGTGGTGGAGGCCGCCGAGTACTTCTTGGTACGGGCCCACGTCGAGACCCGGGAAGTCGAAGAAGGCCAGAAGGTTGCCATTGCCGATGTCGAAGAAGAAGTGCGACGACCCGGGATAGTCACGGTTCTCGATCAACTCGGTGAGTGGGAATCCGAGGAGATCCTGGTAGAACTTCACGGTTCGTTCGACGTCACTGCTGATCAGGGCCGTATGGTGCAGGCCGCGTGCGGTCGATGCGGGTCGTTTGTCGGCGGGGAGCAGATGTCGATCCCTGATCTCGGCCCGGCGTTCCTCGAACTGCACTGCGTTGTTGTCGCTCATGGCGCCCGCCTCTCGGTTGAACCTTCTCTTCGAACAGGTAGTTGACTGATCAACTACATTGAGAATAGATCATTTGATTTCGTTGTCAACTACTTCGGATATGCTGGTGTCATGGAATCGACGCGGTGGTTGAGCGACTCGGAGCAAACGGCCTGGCGGGCTTACCTGGACTCGACCCGACTGCTCCAGCGTGTTCTCGATCAGCAGTTGGTGCGAGACTCCGACATTTCCTTCACCGATTTCGAACTGCTGGTCGCTCTCGCCGAAGCGCCCGGCCGGCAACTGCGCATGAGTGAGCTCGCCGACGCTGTGATGGCTACCCGAAGTGGTGTGACCAGGGCCGTAAATCGATTGGTCGGTGCCGGGTGGGTGCGCCGGGTCGAGTGTGTCGACGACAAGAGGGGCGCTAATGCGGAGCTGACCGACTCGGGTGCCGAGAAATTGGCGTCGGCAAGCCCGGCGCATGTAGCCGCAGTACGGGAGAGCATGTTCGATCTGCTGAGCCCGCGGGATGTCGAGCGGCTGGGTGTGGTCTTCGGTGAGATGCGTCGGCACCTTCTCGAGGCCCAAGCAAGTAATTGACAGAGCAACGGCCCATGTCACGTAGTTGGTGAGGGCTGCGAACGGACTGCCATCATTGTCTGGTGACCCGTATTCGTATGTTCGCAACCGACCTCGACGGCACCCTGCTGCGCTCCGACCGAACGATTTCGGCGCGCACCGCGCAGGCCATGGAGAACGCGCGGCTCGCGGGGATCGAAGTTGTGTGGGCGACGGCCCGGGCCAGGCATTCGGTACACACGTTGGCGAGCTCGTGCGGATTTCGCGGTAAAGCTGTGTGTGCCAACGGAGCTGTCATTCTCGACCTGGCGGACGGGACTCCGGAGATCGTCGACACCGTTTCGATCGAAACATCTTTGGCTGCAACAGCTATGGAGCAGGTTCGTGCTCTGATTCCTGGCGTAGTGTTCGCGAACGTCGGACCCACGCAGTTCTTTGCCGAGCCGGAGTATGCCGCTCTGTGCGAGTTCGCGGACCATCACCGGCACCTGCACGAGATGGTGCTCGCCGATACGCTGCCGCTGGACGTGGAGCCGATGGTCAAGATCGTGGCCCGGCATGCCGAGGTTCCCAGCGCCGACCTGTACCGAACAGCGGTCGCTGCGGGTATCGAGGGTGTGGAGTTGACCCACTCCGGGGCCCCGTACATGGAAATGGCAGCGGCGGGCGTCTCGAAGGCCAGCGCTCTCGCGCAGTTGTGCGCGATCGACGGCATCGACGCGTCGGAAGTGGCCGCGGCCGGTGACGCCTTCAACGACGTTGCGATGCTGACCTGGGCCGGAACGGCTCTGGCGCCCGCCAACGCCAGAGCCGAGGTCATCGAGCTCGCCGACCGAATTTTGCCCACGAACGACGAGGACGGGGTGGCGAGCTACCTCGAAGAGCTGGTTGCGGGGAGCTAGTTCAGCTGCTGACGGCCTTGGGTCCGGTGCCGATACCGACTCCGCAGTCCGTCATGAATTCGGAGAAGACGCGGTCGAAGCGATCCGGGTAGTCAAGGTGCGGGAAATGTCCGGCGCGCTTGAAGATCTCCACCCGCCCCAGCGGTAGTTCGGCGCGAGCGTTCTCGGTGTGGGCGTTGGGGATGATGGTGTCTTCCTCACCCCATACCAGTAGTGCCTGCAGATTCTTGAAGTTGGCGAAATGCGGAGTGGCATTGACGGTTTGGCCGTTGTAGTTGATGACCGATCGCGCGGTCGCCAGAAATGCCTGACGCGTCGACGCGTCCGACACCGAAGCAAAGCTCTTACGGGCCTCGCTCGCGCTGGCGCCGAGCTTGAACAGGCCGATCTTGTTGAAAAGTCCGAGCGCTTTGTCGGTCACGTCGGTCAGCGTCCTCGACGCGAGGACGGGAAGTACCAGTTCGCTGCCGGGCAGAGTTGCTGCGCGCAGGAGTGGGCTCACCTCGGGGCCGAGTCCGCCGCTGGCCACCAGGCACAGCCGCTCCACCCGGTCGGGGAAGAGATACAGCGTCTGCATCGCGATCCCACCACCGAGGGAGTGACCGACGAGGGTGGCCGACGGAATGTCGAGGGCCTCGAGGAGGTCACGCACAGTGGCGGCGTGAGCGCTGAGTGAGTAGTCGCCGGCAGGCTTGTCCGACGCACCGTGTCCGAAGAGGTCGGGAGCGATGACACGGTAGTGGCGCGAGAGCGTCTCGATCTGCGGCTCCCAATTGGAGTGCGCGCCCAGTAGGCCGTGAATGAGCACCACAACGGGGCCACTGCCTTGGTCGACGTATTTGAGCTGGTCGCCGTGCAATACAACCGTCTGTAATTGGTCGGTTGCCATGATTGAACCTTTCGGAGCCGCCAGTGTCTGTGGCTGCTCGCGTGTTGTCGGACCGCACCCGCCCCGACGCGGATCCACGGGTATTTGTGACCGGGAGTAACCCCAGTTCCCTCAGTATGCCCACCGAGGGGCCCGATGTCGTCGCCATTGGGCGTGTTGTGACGAACCGTGAGCCGTCGGCTGAGGGGAGACGTACAACTCACCGCCGCGTGTCGGCGCCGCGGATCAGGCGAAATCGACCAGTTTGCCGAAAGTGAGGTTGATGTCCCACGGCGTGACGCCCCAGGTCTCGATGGCTGACACCGCGAAGATTCCGGCAGCCTCGATGGTGTCCTGTGAGGCTGGTGCCGAAACGGAAACGCCGGTTTGTCCGCTCGGAACCTCCGGCCAGACGCCGGTTCCGGCGGGCGCGGGGGTGGCCTCCATGACCGCGTTGGCCAGTCCCGATTCGTCGACGGTCGTGAAGAGGCAGTTCGGCTCGTGCGGAGCATCCCACCCGCCGAGTTCCGCGAGCCAGAATTCGCCACGTCCAGCAGCGGAGATCGCGACCGACGCGAGTACCGATTCGAGATCTTCCCAAGCGTCGGACGTCGGGGACGACGCCTCGGTGAGCTTGAACGGTGCGGCAAGTGCAGTGCTGTCAGGGGAAGCGAAGCGCGGCTGCACAGTGAGGGCCTGGGTCTGGGTATCCAGAAACGCAACCTCTCGGAACTTGTTGTCCGGCAGGGTCGTACGGGCTACGAGACCGCGTCCCAACAGTGCGCCGAGCGCCGCGGGATCGTCGACGCTCCACAAGCGGGTCTCGTCCTCGGACCAGGTGCGGATCTTTCCGCCGACGACGGGACTGATCAGCACGGGCTCGAGGTTCGTAGTGCCTGTTGACTCGCTCACCGCTGGCTCCCCACCGCACGTCGTACCGCCGGACCGGTTCCGGGCGACGAGATAAGTATGCCGCCTCGCTGCTGTGCGCCTTTATTAACCGCCGGGGGTTAAAAAAGGCGCACAGCAAGTGGTCACATATGCGTGCCGCCGTCGATGCGGATTTCCGTTCCGGTGACAAACGAGCCGTCCTCGGAAGCGAGCATCGCGATCACGCCGGCGACCGCGGACGGGGGAGCGAAACCCTCACCGATTGCCGGGGCCAGCTTGCCGAGCAGCGTGAAGTCGATGTCGGCCGGGAATCCAGGATCGGAGGTCATGCCCGAAGCGATGCTGCCGGGTGCGACGGCCACGGCGCGAAGGCCCTGCTTGCTGTACTCGAGTGCAAGAGCGTGCGTGAAGGATTGGATTCCGCCCTTCGACGCGGCATATGCCGTCATATACGGGTGGGCGAAGGTGGCCGACGTGGAACTGAAGTTGACCACGACGCCTGCCCCGCTTTCGAGCAGTGCCGGCAGGGACTCCCTCGTCATTAGGAAAGTTCCGGTCAGATTGACCCCGATGACGGTGTTCCAGAAATCGAGTGTCATCTCGTGGGTGTGCGCGGAGCGCAGAATGCCCGCCGCGTTGACCAGCACGTCGAGCCCGCCCAGAGCCTTGATCGCAGCGCCGACCTGTTCGCGAACAGACTCTTCGCTGGAGATGTCGACCTTCACCGTGGTCAGGCGATCGGAGTGGCCTGCGTCCTTCGCGGCGTTCAACGTCTGTTCGAGGCCGGTCTCGGAAATGTCGGCGGCGACGACGGTGCCACCTTCTGCCAGGATGCGGGCAACGGTGGCCTGGCCGATTCCGGATCCTGCGCCGCTGATGAGGACGCGCTTGTCGTCGAATCGATTCACGAGAAAACTCCGGTCTGTGGGATGGACAGCTGTCTGGTGACCGATTCTGCGCGATCCAGAGCTATTAATCTGCTGGGCATTCCACTGACTGGGCACCAGTGGTGCTTGTTCGCTCGCAATCCCGAGCGAACAAGCACCGACGTCTCCTAGAGGCCCGCTGCCTGCGCGAGGCTCGGCAGGTAGGTGCTCGGCTGACCGAAAAGCTGAGTGCTGCCGTGTGCACGCTTGAAGTACAGCTGAGCGTCGTGCTCCCAGGTGATTGCGATTCCGCCGTGCAACTGAACCGCTTCGGAGGTGATCTGCTGCAAGGCTTCCGAGCAGTAGACCTTCGCCACTGCCGCGTCGTCGGCCGACTGCGTCGCCACGGCGGCGTACGTCATCGACCTCGCCGTCTCGACCAACGTGTACATGTCGGCCATCCGGTGCTTGAGGGCCTGGAAAGAACCGATCGCGCGACCGAACTGCTTGCGCGACTTGGTGTATTCGACGGTCTGCTCGACGATCGCTGCGGCCGCTCCGACCTGTTCCGCGGACAAGGCGATCAGAACGACGGTTCGGATCCGATCGACCAGATCTTCGGACCACTCCAGTGGCCGACCACGAACACCGGAGAACGTGACCTCCGCCAGCGTTCGCGTCGGATCCATGGTGGGGACGCGTCGGCGGGAGACGCCTTCGGCCGCTGGATCCACTTCGTAGAACCCGTCGGCCGTGAGAACGAGCAGGGTGTCTGCGACGTGTCCGTCGAGGACGTACGACGCCGTGCCGGTCAACGCGTCTTCGGTTGCCTCGACGCCGAAGGTGCTCCAACCCGCGGCACCTGCCCAGCACAGAGCGAGCGTGCTCTCGCCGGACGCGACACCGGGCAGCAGTCGCGAGCATGCGTCGTTGTCACCGGAAAGCAGCAGTGCCTGTGCGGCAAGAATCGCCGAACCCAGCATCGGTGACGGGGTCAGCGTGCGGCCCAATTCCTCCTGGACCACGTGTACCTCGCCCAAACCTGCTCCGACGCCGTCGAACTCCTCCGGAATCGCCAACGCGGCGACGCCGATCTGCTCGCACAGCTTGCTCCACAAAGCGGCGTCGTAGCCGATCTCTGTGGTGATGGCGGCGCGGACGGCAGCGGAGTCGGAATGCTTGCTCAGGAGATCGCGTACCGATGCGCGCAGTGCTGCCTGGTCTTCGGTGTCGATGCTCATGATGCAACCAGCGCTTCGACGACGCGTGCGCGATGCTCGGACGGTGTGCCCCACGCGGTGAGCAGCGCCCGTACCTTGGTGAGCCACAAGGAGAGATCGTGTTCCATCGTGTAGCCGATGGCGCCGTGAACCTGGAGTCCGACGCGAGCGGCCTTGTACGCAGCATCCCCGCACGCGACCTTGGCCGCAGAGATGTCACGTGAGGCGTCGGCCGACTGATCGCGAACCGACAGGGCGGCGCCGTGCAGCAGCGGGCGAGCCATCTCGAGGGAGACGGCAACCTCGGCCAGGTGGTGCTTCATGGCCTGGAACTGTCCGATGACCTTGCCGAACTGCTTGCGCTGCTTCGCGTATTCGGTGGTGACCTCGAGCAGTGTCTGGCCCAGGCCCTGCAACTGCGCGGCAGTGGCAAGAGCGCCCATGTCGAAGGCGGCCGAGAAGTCGGCGGAGCCCAGCGATTCGCCGGCGGAAACCTCGTAGAGCTTGCGGGAGAGATCCACCGATGCCTTGGCTTCGCCAGGGACACCGAGTGATACGGCACCGTCCTGCGCGAGCAGAACCAGATCCACCGCATCGGCGTCGAGCGCGAACGGTGTGCGCGGGGGAGCTGCGACAGTTGCCAGCGAACCCTCGGCGAGAGCAGAGAGACGTTCCGGTGCAACGGAGGCCAGGAGCGTCGGCGCCACGGCGATGGTCTCGACGACCGGTCCGGGTACTGCGTGCCGACCGAGCTGTTCGAGCGCAACGACCAGGTCGACGGCGTCGGCGCCGAGTCCGTCGTGCTCTTCGGAGATGACGAGACCGTTGACGCCGGTCTCGGCGAGGCGCTGCCAGAGCTTCTTGCCCGGCTCGGTGTCACCGTCGTTCCACGAACGGATGACGGCGGGCATGTCGGACTTGGTCAGCAGTGCATCGATGCTTGCAGCGAAGTCCTGGTGGGAGGAGTCGAGCGCGAATCTCATCGGTCCGCCTTCGGTAGGCCGAGCAGACGCTCAGCGATGACGTTTTTCTGAATCTCGTTGGTGCCTGCGTAGATCGGGCCGGACAGGGAGAACAGGTATCCGTCCATCCAGTTGTCGGCCAACTCGGCTTCAGGGCCCTGAAGTTCGAGAGCAGTCTCGTGGGTGGCGATATCCCACTCGGACCAGAAGACCTTGTTGATCGAGGACTCGGCGCCGAGCTGTCCACCGTCGGCCAGACGGGTGACGGTGCCGAATGTGTTGAGTTGGTAAGCGCGAGCGCCGATCCAGGCGTCGGCGACCTGGTTGCGCAGAGCGCTGTCGTCGGTGCGTCCGCTGGACTTGTACAGCTCGAGCAGGCGGTCGACGGTGGCGAGAAAGCGGCCGGGGCTGCGCAGCGAGAGACCACGCTCGTTGCTCGCGGTGCTCATCGCGACCCGCCAACCTTCGTTGACGTTTCCGATCACACCCGACTCACCTGGGTTGGCCGGGTCGTCCGGAACGAAGACGTCTTCGAGGAAGATCTCGGCGAAGCCGGGCTCACCGTCGAGCTGATCGATCGGGCGAACGGTGACACCCTTCGACCGGAGGTCGAACATGAAATACGTGATGCCCTTGTGGCGCTGCGCATCCGGATCGGAGCGGAACAAGCCGAAGCCCCAGTCGGCGTAACTCGCGCGTGAGCTCCACGTCTTCTGACCGTTGAGCAGCCAGCCGCCGTCGACCTTCTTCGCACTCGAACGCAGGCTTGCGAGGTCGGAACCGGACTCGGGCTCGGACCAGGCCTGGGCCCAGATGTCGTCGGCACGAGCCATGCGCGGCATGATGCGAGCCAACTGCTCGGCATTTGCATGCTCGAACAGTGTGGGAGCCAACAAGAAGATGCCGTTCTGGCTTACGCGGCCGGGCGCGCCCGAGCGGTAGTACTCCTCCTCGAAGATGACCCATTCGAGCAGGGACGCATCGCGTCCGCCGAGTTCCTTGGGCCAGGAGACGACGGCGTAGCCGGCATCGGCGAGCGTGTGCTCCCACTGACGGTGCTCTTCGAAGCCTTCGGCGGTATCCATCGACTTCAGGGGAGTCGCGGGCACATTCGCTTCCAGGAACGAGCGAACCTCGTCACGGAATGCGGTTGTGGCGTCGTCGAATACGAGATCCACTAGTTTGTTCCTTCCTGCGGTGCGCGAGCACTGGCAGCCATAGCTTTGGCGTCGAGACCACCAAGCGAGTCTTTGCCGACTTCGGCGTTGTGAGCGTGAGCGAAGTGATGCAGACCGAAGACGGAGTCGATGCCGTTGCGCATCCCCATCTGATCCTCGCACTGATTGACGGCCTTCTTGGTCAAAGCCAGTCCGAAGCGCGGCATCTCGGCGATACGTCCGGCGAGCTCGAACGTCTCCTTCTCGAGATGCTTGCGGGCGACGACGCGGTTCACCATGCCGATTTCGTATGCACGTTGCGCGGTGAACCGATCGCCGGTGAAGAGCATTTCCTTGGCGAATCGTGAACCGACCATCCACGGGTGCGCGAAGTATTCGACGCCGGGGATGCCCATGCGGACAACGGGATCGGAGAAGAAGGCGTCGTCGGCCGCAACGATCATGTCGCAGACCCAGGCGAGCATGAGCCCGCCGGCAATGCAGGCGCCTTGCACCATCGCGATGGTGGGCTTGGGGATCTCCCGCCAACGGCGGCACATGCCCAGGTAGACCTCCATCTCGCGGGCGAAACGCTGGTCACCGCCTGGCTTGTCGACGTGATCCCACCACATGGTGGCCTTGTTCTCGTACTCGACGTGATGGTCGCGTCCCGGAGTTCCCAGGTCGTGACCGGCACTGAAGTGAGGTCCGTTGCCTGCCAGGACGATCACCTTCACCTCGTCGTCTTCGACGGCGCGCTGGAATGCCGCGTCGAGGGCGTACGTGACCACCGAGTTCTGGGCGTTGCGGTAGTCGGGTCGATTCAAGGTCACGACGGCGACCGAGTCACGAACCTCGTAGGTCACGACGTCGGCTTCGAAGGGAACGGTCATGATTGTTCCTCGCGCAGAACCGTTTTGAGGACCTTGCCCGAAGGGTTACGAGGCAGGTGATCGACGAAGCGCACCTCGCGAGGCACCTTGAAGCCTGCGATCTTCTCCTTGAGGAAAGCGATCACCGACTCTTCGGTGAGGCCGGCACCGTCGAGTTGGGCGATGTAGACGCGGCCCACCTCTCCCATCCGGTGATCGGGGATGCCGATGGCAGCAGACTCGTGGACGCCGGGCAGGCGAGCCAACATGCCCTCGATCTCGGCGGGGTAGACGTTGAATCCGCCGCTGACGTACATGTCTTTCAGACGGTCGGTGATGTCGAGATATCCGCGCTCGTCGAGGGTTCCGACGTCTCCGGTGTGCAGCCAGCCGTCGACGTCGATTGCCTTGGCGGTGGATTCCGGGTCGTCGAGGTACCCGAGCATGACGTTCGGTCCGCGAAGCAGGATCTCGCCTTGGTCGCCGATCTTGACCTCGAAATCGGCTGTCGCGCGGCCGGAACTGGTGGAGACGGTGACCGGGTCGTCGTCGGTGCGGCACATGGTCGCAACCACTGCCTCGGTCAAACCGTATGCCGTGAGGACGGCGTCGAAAAGCTCTGCTTGCATGCGCTCGACGAGAGCAACCGGCACGGGTGCTGCGCCCGTGATCGCGATGCGGAGCGAGGACAGGTCGTATTCGCTGCGGCGGGGATGATCGAGGATGGTCTGGTAGATCGTCGGGGCGCCGGGCAGGATGCTGATCTTCTCGCTGCTGACCAATGCGAGGGTGTCGTCGATGTTGAAGACGGACACCGGCACGATCGTCGCACCGTTCAACAGGCAGACCAGGATTCCGGCCTTGTACCCGAAGGTGTGGAAGAACGGGCTGATGATGAGGAAGTTGTCGTCGGCGGTGACCTCGGCGCATTCACCCCACGACTTGGCGACAGCGATGGACTGACGATGCGCGGTGATCGCACCCTTGCTGCGCCCCGTGGTGCCGGAGGTGAAGAGGATGTCGCTGACGTCGTCTGGCTGCACCTTCGCAGCACGCGCGTCGGCTTCGGTGCGGGCGGCGTCGGTGGCGAGCGCGAGGAAGTCCTCGAACTCGATGACGCCGTCACGGTCGTCGTCCCCGTCGATCGGTACCTGGATGACGGTGGGGATCCTCAGGTCCGGATTGGCGTCGAGCAACTGCTGGTACCGGTCGGCCTTGAGGAACGTGCCGACGACCACCAGGGCAGCTGCGTCGACGCGCTCGATGATGTCGAGTGCTTCGGTGCCGGTGTAGCGCGTGTTGATCGGGATGATGGCTGCGCCGGCGTACTGAGCGCCGAGCAGGGCGATCACCCAGTGGTACGTGTTGGGCGCCCAGATGACGACGCGGTCGCCTGCCTTCACCCCACGGTTGATCAGTGCGCCGGCGAAATCGCGGACGCGCTGATGCAGCTGTGCGAAGGTCAGTCGGGTGTCGCCATCGGCGATAGCCGCGCGCTCACCGAACTCCTCGGCGGCCCGGATGAGGGCTGATGGGATGGTTCTCGGTTGTTCGGTCACTGGACTCCTACCTGACACGCTACCTAGCAAGTGCTTGGTAGGTTATCTTACATATGTGGACCAGAGCGAGAGCCCGGACGGGCAGATGACGGACGACGAGTTTGCGGCCACGGTCGCGCAGTGGTTGGCCGAGAACTTGACGGGCAAATTCGCCCAGCTCAAGGGTAAGGGCGGCCCCGGCAGTGAGCACGAGTTCTTCGAGCAACGACTCGAGTGGGACAAACACCTCGCAGCGTCGGGGTGGACGTGCCTCGGGTGGCCGAAGGAGTTCGGCGGGCGGGGAGCAAGCATCTCCCAGCAGGTCATCTTCCATCAGGAGTACGCGAAGGCCGGTGCGCCCGCTCGCGTCAGCCACATCGGTGAAGAGCTGCTCGGCCCGACGCTGATCGCGTACGGCACCGACGAGCAGAAGCGCCGATTCCTTCCTGGCATCAACACGGTCAGTGAACTGTGGTCGCAGGGCTACTCCGAGCCCGGCGCCGGTTCCGACCTCGCGAACGTCTCCACGACCGCACGCCTCGAAGACGGCAAGTGGATCATCAACGGCCAGAAGGTGTGGACCTCACTGGCTCACGTCGCGCAGTGGTGCTTCGTGGTCTGCCGCACCGAGGTGGGCTCCAAGCGTCACCAGGGGTTGAGCTTCCTGCTTGTCCCGTTGGATCAGCCCGGTGTGACAGTTCGGCCCATTCAGCAGCTCACCGGCACATCGGAGTTCAACGAGGTCTTCTTCGACGACGCCGTCACCGATGCCGATCTGGTGGTCGGGGAACCCGGCGAGGGCTGGAAGATCGCGATGGGGCTGCTCACCTTCGAGCGCGGTGTATCGACGCTCGGACAGCAGATCGGATTTGCCCGCGAGCTCCAAGGCGTCGTCGACTTGGCGAAAGCCAATGGCAGTGACCAGGATCCGCACATTCGCGAAAAGATCGCCCGCGCGTGGGTCGGACTGCGCGTGATGCGCGCCCACGCGATGCGCACTCTCGACGCGGTCGACGCCGGAACCGGTGGCGGAGAAGCGTCCGTCGCAAAACTGTTGTGGGCCAACTGGCATCGTGATCTGGGACAGCTGGCGATGGACGTGCAGGGTGCGTCGTCGTTGGTTGCACCGTGGGCGGATTCCGAAGGCAATGCCTCGGACATCACCGATCCCGAGCACCTCGAGCTCGACGAATGGCAACGCCTCTTCCTCTTCACCCGCGCCGACACGATTTACGGCGGCTCCAACGAAATTCAGCGCAACATCATTTCCGAGCGCGTGCTCGGTCTTCCCCGAGAGGCCCGTTAATGTCTGACACCAAAGCCGCGTCCCCGCTTTCCGTTGCGCCGGAGGAAACCCCGGGCCACGGACTGCTCGCGGGCAAGAAGGCGATCATCACCGCCGCAGCCGGAACCGGCATCGGTTTCTCCACTGCGCGCAGGGTGCTTCTCGAGGGCGGCGACGTTCTCGTCTCCGACTTCCACGAGCGTCGACTCGGCGAGACGGTGGAGAAGCTGAAGGCCGAATTCCCCGGTCAGCAGGTCGAATCGATCATCTGCGATGTATCGAGCACCGAGCAGGTCGACGCGTTGTTCGTCGGAGCGGCCGAGAAGTTGGGACGTATCGACATCGTCGTCAACAACGCGGGCCTTGGCGGCGAAACTCCCGTCGTCGACATGACGGACGATCAGTGGGATCGCGTTCTCGACATCACCCTCAACAGCACCTTCCGTTCGACGCGCGCAGCCCTGCGGTACTTCAAGAGCGTTCCCCACGGCGGTGTTCTGGTGAACAACGCGTCCGTTCTCGGTTGGCGCGCGCAGCATTCCCAGGCGCACTACGCCGCAGCCAAGGCCGGCGTCATGGCGCTGACTCGGTGCAGCGCCATCGAAGCAGCGGAGTACGGAGTCCGTATCAACGCGGTCTCGCCTTCCATTGCGCGTCACGCGTTCCTGGCGAAGGTCACCAGTGAGGAACTGCTCGACCAGTTGGCTTCCGGTGAGGCCTACGGCCGCGCCGCGGAGGTCTGGGAGATCGCAACGGTCATCGCGATGCTCGCCAGCGATTACTCCACCTACATGACCGGCGAGATCGTCTCCGTTTCTTCGCAGAGGGCCTAGCGTCCCCGTGCGCGGTTACGGAGTCCCTGGACTCGCTGACCGCGCACAGGGGAAGGCCCTGGATAGGATTGAATACATGACGCCACCTCGAAATTCCGACGAATCAAACGGCAAGTCCGGGCGCCGCGACGAGCTGCTCGAGATCGCGGCGGGGCTCTTCGCCGATCGCGGAGTGCGCGCGACGACCGTCCGCGACATCGCCGACGCCGCAGGGATCCTGTCCGGCAGCCTGTATCACCATTTCGATTCCAAGGAGTCGATGGTCGACGAGATCCTGCACCAATTCCTCGACGAACTCTTCGGAAAATACCGCGAGATCGTCGCGGCGGGGTTGGACAGTCGCGCGACGCTCGAAGCACTGGTCGTGACGTCGTACGAGGCCATCGACGCCTCACATTCGGCTGTGGCGATCTACCAGGACGAGGTCAAGCACCTCGTCGGGAACGAGCGCTTCGCTTACCTGGCCGAGCGCAACACCGAATTCCGGGACCTGTGGGTCGGCGTCCTCGAAGCCGGCGTCGCGGACGGGACCTTCCGCTCCGACATCGACGTCGAATTGGTCTTCCGCTTCATGCGCGACACCGTGTGGGTCGCGGTTCGCTGGTACCGCCCGGGTGGATCCCTCTCGGCGCACGCCGTCGCGGCTCAATATCTCGCGATCGTGCTCGACGGGCTCTCCGATCCGGCCACAACTTCAGACGCTATTGCTGAATCAACTTCAAGAACTATTGCTGCACAACGAAACTAGGAGCTAACGCTATGTCCGAGGTTTACATCGTCGACGCCATTCGCACACCGATCGGCAAGAGGGGCGGCGCGCTGTCCGGCGTGCACCCCATCGATCTCGGTGCGCACGTCGTCAAGGCACTGGTCGAGCGCACCGGTATCGACCCCAGTGACGTCGACGACGTGATCTTCGGTTGCGTCGACGCCATCGGCGGCCAGGCCGGCAACATCGCCCGTATGTCCTGGCTCGCAGCGGGATTCCCGGAGCACGTTCCCGGGGTGACCGTTGACCGTCAGTGCGGTTCGAGCCAGCAGGCAGTGCACTTCGGCGCTCAGGCCATCCTGTCGGGCACCGCGGATCTGATCGTTGCCGGCGGCGTTCAGAACATGAGCCAGATTCCGATCTCGGCAGCGATGATCGTCGGTCAGCAGTACGGATTCGACACGCCGACTTCGGGTTCGGTCGGTTGGACCGAGCGCTACGGTGACCAGGAAGTCTCGCAGTTCAAGGGCGCCGAAATGATCGCCGAGAAGTGGGACATCAGCCGCGAAGAGCTCGAGAAGTGGGCCCTGCAGAGCCATGAGCGCGCCAAGGCTGCAATCGCCGCGGGTCGCTTCGACAACGAGATCGTTGCCATGGGCGACGCGACCGTCGACGAAGGACCCCGCGAGACCAGCCTCGAAAAGATGGCGACGCTCAAGGTTCTCGTCGAAGACGGACGCATGACCGCGGCAGTGGCCAGCCAGATCTCCGACGGTGCGAGTGCGCTGCTGCTGGCGTCAGCGGAAGCGGTGGAGAAGTACAACCTCAAGCCCCGCGCCCGGATTCATCACCTCAGCGCACGCGGCGACGACCCGATCTTCATGCTCAGTGCGCCGATCCCGGCCACGAAGCATGCTCTCGCGAAGGCCGGCCTGAGCATCGACGACATCGACATCGTCGAGATCAACGAAGCTTTTGCCCCGGTCGTCCTGGCCTGGATCAAGGAAATCGGCGCAGATCCGGCCAAGGTCAACGTCAACGGCGGCGCGATCGCACTCGGTCACCCGCTCGGCGCGACCGGCACCAAGCTGATGGCAACCCTGCTCAACGAACTCGAGCGCACCGGCGGTCGTTACGGCCTGCTGACCATCTGTGAAGGTGGCGGCACCGCGAACGCGACGATTATCGAGCGTCTCTGACGCCTTGCTGTGCGCCGTTAATAAAACCCGCCGGTTAATAAAGGCCCAAACCACTTAAATTTTGGGCACATACACAACCATGATGTCGAATTTAGCACAAT
>NZ_CAURKP010000023.1:0-50746 GCF_963525155.1 uncultured Rhodococcus sp. | reverse complement strand
AAGTGCGCCGAATCCGGTGGAAACTCCGTAGACCGGTGTGGGGTCTGCGGCCAGCGCTTCGATGCGTGCACGACTTTCGGCGATCGCGGCCAGTGATTCCGCGGTCAATGCAACGCCGTATCCGTTGCGCGCGACGTCGACGACGTCGGCGATGGTGACAGCGCCGATTCCGACCTCGATGGTTCGGGTGGCTGTCTGGGTGGCAGGGGTGGCGTTCATGGGACTCCAATGATGATGCGGTGGTGATCCAGCAAGTCTTGTATACGAGACTCTAGTCTTGAATATGAGACGAAAACAAGGCCCGAAAAGTAGGGAACGGAGAAATTGGCTACATGTCTGCGGTCGGGGTCTCCACCATTCGATCTCCGAGATCGGCGGAGAACTCGGCGCTGACGGCGCGCACTCGGTCGGCGATCAGGGCACTCTCCTCGGCCGATTTGGAGCCGGAGAGGAAGGTGACGCCGAGAGCTGCGACCGGACGACCGTCCCGTGTGATCACGGGGCTGGCGATGCAGTTGATCCCGGATGTCGTCGCATTCTCTTCGACCGCATATCCGCTCTCACGTGCTGCGGCGAGCAGTTCTCGCAGTTCGGCGAGCGTCGACGGACCCGTTCCGGTCCGCGTCGGCCAGGTGTACCCCTCGTAGAGCGCGCTGATCTGTTCCGCATCCAGACGGCTCAGAATCGCCCGCCCGACTGCGGTGAGATGCGCCGGAAGGCGGGTCCCGATCTCGGTCACCAACCGCACGCCCGGCTTGAGCGGTTCACGTTTGTCGAGGTAGATGACGTCAGACCCCTGTAGCACCGCCAGGTGGGAGGTCTCGTCCGTCGACTGGGTAAGGGCCAGCATGAATCGTTGGCCCTCACGGTGAAGTGGGCCGGACCGCATGTACGACGCACCGACTTCGAACGCCGAGACACCCAGGGTCCAGGCGCGTTGATCAGCCCAGTACGAGACGAACCGTCGATCCCGCATGACGTTGAGAAGATGATGCGTCGTGCTCTTGGGCAGGTCGAGGGCGCTCGAGATTTCCGCCGTCGCCAGCGGCACACCCCGACGAGCCAGGAGATCGAGCACGTCGAGCACGCGCTCAGCAGATTTCACGCGGCTCGTCGTCATGTGGGGTGTGTCCTTACGGGTAGGGCTGAGGTGGGAGCGGGGAACCACATTGTCTCGGATACGAGACTGAATCGCCAAGTGCTCGGATACGAGACTGAATCGCCAAGTGCTCGGGGTGGTCAGGGTGTCTGGCTGCCGAGTTCCGCGGACAACCGGGCGCAGTGCTCCACCAAGACGCGGCCGTGGCTGGCGCAGACCTCGTCCGTCAGACGGAAGGTCGGGCCCACGACGCTGAGCGCTCCGGCTATCTGACCGACCGCGTTGTAGATCGGCGCGGCAACTCCGGTCGAGTGATCCTCGATGGTGTCGTGCGCAATGGCGTACCCGCTCTCGCCTACCTTGCCGCTCAACGCTGCGCCGACGGCGGTGCCGTCCAGGGGAACGCTCTGGCCCACCCACCCCATGTGGCGAATCGCGTGCGTGCCCTCGATCTGATCGAGATACAGCGCAGTGTCTTTCGGTCCCTTCGTCGACAGGTAGGTCGACTCTCTCGTGGTTTCGGCGATGGCCTTCATCGCGGGCCGCGCTCTCGGCAACAGTTGATTGTCACCGAGAGCGCGAGCCCCGATCTGTAGTAGCCGCGGGCCGACGCGATAGACGTTGTCCTCGCCGCGGACGACGAACTCGGTTTGTTCGAGGCTTCTGATCAGGCGAAGCGCGGTACTGGTTGCCAGATCGGTTGCCTTGGCGGCGTCGCCGAGCGTCAACCCGCCGTGCTCGACGATCGCACCGAGAAGTTCGAACGTGCGATTCGCGCTGCGGGTCACGTCGCCGGGGGCCATGTCCTACTCCAAGTGCCGAGGGATGTCTGCGCTGAATCTATCGCGAGCCCGGCAGTACCTCACCGTGGTGCTCGTCCAGCAGGGGACTGCGGCGGACATCGGGGCGTCGGCTATCACCGAACACGACGGGTTGTCGTACGTAGGAGATTTTTCCTGCTACCGGGTGCTCGAACGATTCGACGACTCCGCGATACTCGGCCTGCGCGGAGGTGAGTGCCTGCTGGACGTCCCAGATTTCCGAGCCGGCGAGGCCCGCGTCGCCGAGAATACCGACCACGTCGGCGACGGTCTTTCCGGCAGCCCAGGTTTCGATCTCCTTGCGCAGTGCCGGTTCGTTCTCGGTCCGGGCGGTGTCGTCGGCAAATCGGGGATCTGCGATCAGGTCGACGCGATTCATCGTCTGCGCCAGCTTCTCGAAACCCGACTGGCTCGCAACCGCGAGGACGAAGAGTCCGTCGTCGGCCTTGTAGGTGTCGAACGGTGTTGACACCGGATGACGGTTGCCGACGCGTGGGGGAGTGAGCCCGGTGGATTGCAGTTGGCTGTGTGCTGTCGGCAGCATGGCGAGCATGCTGTCGAACATCGCGACGTCAAGGTGCTGCCCGAGTCCGCTCGCCCGTGCACTCAGCAGGGCGGTACTGATTCCCCAGGCGGCGAACAGCCCGGCGACCAGGTCTCCGAACGACTCACCCAACCGTGTCGGCCCGGATTCCTCCGAACCGGTGATGCTCATGATTCCCGAAAGAGCCTGGACTACAAGGTCGTAGGCGGCGGCTCCGGACATGGGCCCGTCCTGTCCGAAACCGGAGATGGACGCGTACACGATCCGCGGATTGCGAGCCCGCGCAGCCTCGTAGTCGATTCCCAGGCGCTTGGTGACGCCGGGGCGAAAGTTTTCGACGACGACGTCGGCGGTCTCGATGAGCGTCAGCAGCGCCTCACGGTCCTCGTCGTTCTTGAGGTTGAGTGCCACCGAACGCTTGCCACGATTGAGCACGTTGAAGTAGATGCTCTCGCCGTCGCGGAACGGGCCGAGGTGCCGAGAGTCTTCACCGTGTTCGGATTCGATCTTGACGACGTCCGCACCGGCGTCGGAAAGCAGTGCGGTGCAGTAGGGTCCGGCAAGGACGCGCGAGAGGTCGATGACCCGGATGCCGTCGAGTGGGGGAAGTGCAGTCATGTCCGCGCCTTTCAGAACTCGGTGGAACGCGGCGACGGAGCATTGCCGGCAATGGTGAGCAACTGGATCTGCGAGGTGCCCTCGAAGATGCGGAGAATGCGGCAATCGCGGTACAGGCGTTCGATTTCCGATTCGCGCATGAAACCTGCGCCACCGTGGATCTGTACGGTTTGATCGACGATCGAGAAGCAGGCTTCGGTGGCGACGTACTTCGAAATCGATGCGGCGCGGCGGATGTCCTGACCGGCGTCCTTGACGTCGGCGGCCCAGTCTGCGGTGACGCGTGATGCGACAAGTTGCGCGTCGCAGCCACCGAGGAGTAGCTGGATTGCCTGGAAGTCGAAGATCGGCGTGCCGAACTGCTTTCGCTCCGTTGCGTACTCGCGTCCCAGTTCCCAAGCGCGCAGAGCGATGCCGTTTGCCATTGCCGCTACGTCGATGCGTGCTCGGTTCAGGGCGGTCAAGGCAATGTTGCCGCCGCGACCTTCGGTGCCGATCACGGAGTCGAGCGGCAGAACGACGTCGTCGAGGTAGACGGTGTACGTCGGGGCCGAACGAATTCCCATCTTGTCCTGCGGCTCCGAGTAGCTGATTCCCGGAGTTCCCTTGGGGACGACGAAGGCGGTGATGCCTCGGAATCCTGCGCTCGGGTCCGTCTTGGCGAAGAGCACGACCAGGTCGGCTTCCTTGGCGTTGGAGATGTACGTCTTCGATCCGGAGAGATGCCAGCCGTCGTCCTCGCGTCGGGCGACGGTACGCATCGAGGCGATGTCGGAGCCGGCATCGGGTTCTGTGAGTGCAAAGCCGGCCAGTAGTTCGCCCGACGCGAGCTGGGGCAACCAGCGATGCTTCTGCTCTTCGGAGCCGCCGACGAGAATCGGCTCGAGGCCCAGGTAGTGGGCGGTGTAGATCGATGCCAGCGCGGCGTCGGTGCGTGCAACTTCTTCGATGGCGACCAGTTGGGTTCGTGTCGACAGACCCAGCCCGCCGAATTCCTCGGGCACGGAAATGCCCATGAGGTCCTGCTGCCCGAGGCGCTTGACCAGCTGCGCCGGGAACTCCTTGGACTCGTCGCGTGCGGCGGCTCCTGGGTGGATCTCGGCGTTGGCGAAGGCTCGGACAGTGCTGCGGAACTCTGCGAGATCAACGCTGTCGGTGTCGGGCGCGGTCTGGGTAGTCACGGGGCTCCTTCGAGGCGGGATAGTTAAGAATTTCATCTAATGAAATCTAATTGCCACTAGTTGGCATGGACTGACTATGGCCGAGGGTGGCGAATTTGTCCAGGGGTGAAGCTGTTGTGTCGCGGCTCACGTTCTGCAATGATCAACTTGTCTGAGCCTGTATAGACAAGTTGATTGCGGATCGAACCCACTACAAGTCGGAAGCAGCGTGGCTTTCGACGGAAGGTGCTGACATGAGCCTCGTTTCAGTCGACACGACACCGGACTCCGAGAATGTGAGGAGGGTGTCCAGTACGTATTTCGAGGGCTTGTCGGCGGATCGATACGCTGCGCTCGCCGAAGACCGCAAGCTGGCGATTGTCGCCGCGCACATGGACCTTTCGCGTCGACGAGGACACAACTCGTCGATCTCGCGACTCGCGCCGGCCGGGGAGTTAGGGGACGGCCCCGCGATTCAATACGTCGGCGACGACATGCCGCAGCTCGTCGAAGCGGTCTTGGCGACACTTGCCCGTGCCCGCGTGGAACCGGAATTCGTGGTGCACCCCGTGCTTCGCACAGCCGTGCAACCGGCGCACAGCACTGAAGACGCCCGGGCCGGGGAGCGCACCGAATCATGGATCCACATAGGACTACCCGCACACTGTTCGGACGCGCAGGCGCAGGTGATCGCGGACGACGTCGCCGGAATCCTCGACCGTATCGCGCGTGCCTTCCGCGATTCCGTGCCCCTGCGGGACCTCGTCGACGAGGCGCGCGAGCAACTGGACTCGAACGGCTACGCCGAAGAAGCTGACTTTCTCCGGTGGTGCAGCGCCGGAAACTTCAGTGTCATCGGTGGTGCGCGAACTGTCGACAGTGACGAGCCGTACGCCATCGGCGTGCTCCCCGATCCAACCGGCTCTTCGGATTCGAAAGCGGCGCCCCTCGCGATCGCAGTGGTGTACCTCCGGCAAGGGTTCGGTGGATCCGAATACGCCACCGAGATCGACGTGTCCGTCGGCGACCGTGCGTACCGATTCGTCGGGTTCTTCACCGCGACCGGTATCGTCGCCGACGTCAGGCGAACCCCGCTCGTGCGAGGACGCGTCGCAGACATCTTCGAGGCCTCAGGATCCACCGTCGATTCGTTTGTCGGACAATCGATGCTGGCAGTGATTCAGTCGATTCCGGTCACAGTGCTCCTGGCGGCCGAGCCGGCCCGAATCGCGGACGCGCTGGACGAACTCACTTCCGTGGACGGCCGCACATCGATCCATCTGTTCTTGCAACCGGTGGGAAGTTCCCCGGCGACAGGGCGAGATCAAGAGTTGTCGGCTTTGCTCTTCGTTCCGCGCGAGAAATTCAGTACGACGATCAGAACAACGGCCGAGTCGGTACTCGCCGACGCACTCGGTGCCCACAATATCGAGTTCTCCAGTCGAGTCTCGGAATCCCCCTTGGCCGTCGTACATTTCACGGCCACAGTCGGCGGCGGCGCGAACTTCGCGTCGGCGCGACAAGCACGGGAGATTCGGGACCTCGTCGTCGACGCGTGCCTGACGTGGGACGAACGATTCGTTCTGGATGCTTCGCACTACGACGAGCGGCGCAGGCGTGCTCGGTTCGCCGAGCGAGTTCCGGTGGCATACAAGCAGGATTTCGACGCTGTCCGAGCCGCCGAGGACATGGCGGTGTTCGAGGGCCTCGCGCCCGGAGAAGTAAGTCCACGGTTGGCCCGATCTGTCGACGGACCGGGTACTCACCGTCTCGGGCTGTACGTCTCGGGTGATCCGCTCTCGCTAGGCGAGGTGCTGCCCGTGTTGCAGAGCCTGGGCGTCGAAGTGGTCGACGAACGTCCGTACGAGATCGCACCGGTGGGAACCGAACAGTCCAGGATCTACGAGTTCACGCTCTACTACCCGAGTGCTCCGGTCGAAGGCTTCGACAACTTTGCCGCGCGATTCGGGGCGACGTTTGCCGCGGTTCGAAACGGTGACGCCGAGCCGGACTCGTTCAACGAATTGGTCGCGATCGCGGGACTCGGCTGGAAACAGGTAGTGGTGCTGCGGGCGTACGCGGAGTTCTTGCAGCAAGCGGGATTTCCTTACAGCACCGGTCGCGTCGCCGAGGTACTTGCCGATCATCCCGAGATCGCCGGCAGATTGTGCGAATTGTTCGAGAGCCGTTTCGATCCGGACGTCGTCGACGGAGATCGAGGTGCACGTGCAGCAGCGGACGTGGAAACGGCCGTGGCACAAGTGCAAGGACTCGACGCCGATCGGATCCTGCGCGCGTTGTCCGAGCTGGTCCGTAACACGTTGCGTACCAACTATTTCGTGTATCCCACTGAATCGCTCGGCGCGCTCTCGTTGAAGTTCGATTCGGAGAAGCTGTCCGTATTGCCCTTCCCTCGACCGAAGTTCGAGATATTCGTGTACTCACCCGATGTAGCAGGTGTGCACCTTCGCTTCGGTACGGTGGCTCGCGGCGGCTTGCGCTGGTCGGATCGGAAAGAGGACTTTCGCACCGAGGTACTGGGATTGGTGAAGGCGCAGGCAGTCAAGAACGCAGTCATCGTGCCTGTCGGAGCGAAGGGCGGATTTGTCGTCAAACGCCCACCGGTTCCAGGGCTGGGCGCAGACGCAGACCGAGAAGCTGCGTTGGCGGCCGGGATCGATTGCTACCGATCCTTCATTCGCGGACTACTCGATCTGACCGACAACGTCGACAAGCAGAGCGGGGCCGTTGTCGCGGCGCGGCGGGTCGTTCGCCACGACGGGGACGACACGTATCTTGTTGTCGCCGCGGACAAGGGAACTGCGAAGTTCTCCGACATCGCGAACGAGGTTGCCGCGGAGTACGGATTCTGGCTCGGCGACGCCTTCGCGTCCGGCGGGTCGGTCGGCTACGACCACAAAGCCATGGGTATCACGGCGAAGGGCGCCTGGGAAAGTGTCAAGCGGCACTTCCGTGAGCTCGGCCTCGATACCCAGCACGATGACTTCACCGCGGTGGGGATCGGAGACATGAGTGGCGACGTCTTCGGCAACGGTATGTTGTGCAGCAAGCACATTCGCCTGATCGCGGCGTTCGATCATCGGCACGTGTTCGTCGATCCGGACCCGTCGCCTGAGCGCTCGTACGACGAGCGATCACGTCTCTTTGCACTCCCACGATCCTCGTGGGCCGACTACGATCCGACCTTGATCAGCGCGGGCGGCGGAGTGTGGGAACGCTCGGCGAAGCGCGTTCCGATCAGTGACGAGATGCGAGAAACCCTGGGCCTCGAGGGCGACGTCACCGAACTGACTCCACCGCAACTGGTTCGGGCGATTCTGCGGTCCCCGGCAGATCTGTTGTGGAACGGCGGCATCGGAACGTACGTCAAGGCCTCCGGTGAGTCCGACCTCGAAGTCGGCGACAAGAGCAACGACGCCGTTCGGGTGAACGGCAACGAAGTGCGTGCCCGAGTGATCGGTGAAGGAGGCAATCTCGGCCTCACCCAGGCCGGACGAATCGAATACGCGCGCATCGGTGGGCGGATCAATACAGACGCCCTCGATAATTCCGCGGGAGTCGATTGCTCCGATCACGAGGTGAACATCAAGATCCTTCTCGACTCCCTGATCAGCTCAGGCGTCGTCGCGGACTCACATCGCGACGCACTGCTCGAAACGTTGACCGATCAGGTCGCCGAACTCGTTCTTGCAGACAACCGTTCACAGAACGAACTGATGGGTACCACGCGTGCGGATGCGGGGGCGATGATCGGTGTGCACGGCAGAGTGATTTCGAACCTCGAATCTCGCGGAATCGTCGACCGCGTCATCGAAGGGTTTCCGACCAAGAAGCAGTTCGCCGCGGCCGAGAAGTCGGGAACGGGGCTGACGTCGCCGGAACTCGCCACACTGATGGCCCACGTCAAGCTCGATCTGAAATCCACCTTGTTGGAAGGAAGCTCGATCGACAACCAGATCTACCGCCAGGTGCTGGCGAACTATTTTCCGGAGGGCGTTCGAGTTGCAGGGGGTGACGCCCTCGACCGGCACCCACTTCGTCGCGAGATCGTCGCGACAGTGCTGACGAACAACGTCATCGATCGAGGCGGCATCACCTATGCGTATCGGCTCGGTGAAGAAGTCGGCGCTGATCCGGAAGACGCAGTACGTGCCTTCACGGTGGTCTCCGAGGTGTTCGGACTGTGGGGGTTGTGGCACGACATCAGCGAAGCCTCGATCTCGACCGCAGTGTCCGACGAGTTGATCCTGCTCACCAGGCGACTGCTCGACCGGGCGTCACGGTGGATGCTGACACGTCGTCCGCAACCGCTGGCCGTCGGGGCCGAGATCAGCAGATTCGGTGATCGCATCGCGGAGGCGTCGGCAGAGCTCGATGGCTGGCTGGTAGGCGCAGATCAGCGGAACCTGGCTGCGCGAACGGTCCTCATCACGGACAAAGGCGCGCCGGAGAACCTGGTCAGGCGAGTGGAGATATTGCTCGATCAGTTCGGACTGCTCGACGTGGTGGAGATCGCGGACCTCGCCGATCGGACGATCTCGGAGACCGGCGAACTCTATTTCCGGCTCGGTGAGCATGTTGGGCTCGTCCCGATGCTCAATCGAGTGTCGGCATTGAGCAAGGACGGAAAATGGAACGCGTTGGCGAGGTTGTCGTTGCGGGACGAGTTGTACTCGACGGTGCGGGCCCTGACCCTCGACGTCTTGGCCGACGCGGAAGCGGGTGACACGACAGCGGAAAAACTCTCGAGGTGGGAAGAAAGGAATGCGTCGAGAATCGAGAGGTCCACTCTCGCGCTCGCAGAGATCGAGGCGTCCGGGCAACACGATCTTGCTGCGCTTTCGGTTGCGACGAGCCAATTGCGGCGCATGGTGGGTTAGGTCCGGCGCGGACGCTCGCGGATGGATCGGAAAGGTGCACGAGGCGGATAGACTTCGGAGGCCGAACGGGAGAACCGACTCGGTGGTTTTCGACGAACGGGTGGTGGCGATGGCGATTGCCGAAGTGGACGCAGAACTCGCCGTGCTGTTCAACGAGGCAGGCGGCGAGTCCGCCCCTGCCTACGAACGGGTCAAGAACCTCGTGGTCTCGCAGATCAACTCGGGTCGGTGGACCGAAGGCGATCAGCTGCCTTCGGAGAATCAACTGGTCAGTGCGCTGGGGTTGTCACGAATGACGATCAATCGAGCGCTTCGCGAACTCACCAGCGACGGTCTGATCGTGCGGATGATGGGGGTCGGTACTTTTGTCGCCGCCACGAAGACCGCGTCCCCGCTGTTCGAAGTCAAGAACATCGCCGACGAGATTCAGCGCCGCGGCCACCGTCATCGAACCGAGGTCGTCTTCGTTCGTGAGGAAGAAACCGACCACGGGCAGACGTTCCTTCGTGAATCGGTGGGCAAACGGGTGTTCCATTCGCTGATGGTGCACTTCGAGGACGAAACTCCGATTCAGGTGGAAGACCGATTCGTGAATCCGAACGAGGCGCCAGACTATCTGCGCCAGGACTTCACCGCGATCACCCCCAACAACTACTTGAGTGACGTTGCGCCTCTGGTTCGCGGCGAGCATGTTGTGGAAGCGGTGTTGGGTAGCCCGGACGAATGCGAGCTGTTGCGCATCGATCGCGGGGAACCGTGCCTGCTGATTCGCCGCCGCACCTGGTCGGCTAACGGATTGGTCAGCGCGGCGCGCTTGATCCATCCGGGTTCACGCAATCGCTTGGAAGGAACCTTCGAGCGCTGATCGTTTCGAATGGCGAATCCTGAACACTCGCTCGTCCGATTGCACCATTTTCGGGGCCGACTTCGGTGCAATCGACCAGGACGTGACTGCCAGCACACTGAGATCATGGGTGGACGGTTATTGCTTCCGCAACTTCACTTCCCGACGAGTGAGACCTGAGCGGATCCCAGCAACGCCGTCTACGCCGCTCGCTTCCATGATCGAAGGAGTTCGACCTGTGACCGACTTGCCCAAGGACCTACTTGTCGCCCCGAAGTGGCAGGAACGCCTCGACGAACTGGCAGCCAAGCATTCGGTACCGGGCGCGCAGGTCGGTGTGATCGCGCTGGGCGAAGACGGCGCAGCGGACATCCGTGTCATCACCACCGGAGTGACGAGCCTGAACACGCGCGTCGACGTCGATGCAGACACCCTGTTCCAGTACGGATCCGCGAGCAAGATCTGGACGACGACGCTGATCATGCAGCTCGTCGACGAGGGCAAGCTGACGCTGGACACCCTGGTGGTGGAGGTGCTTCCGGAGTTCACGATCGCGGATCCTTCCAACACGAAGGAAATCACGATCCGCCAGTTGCTCACGCACACAAGCGGTATCGACGGAGACCTGTTCAACGACACCGGTGACGGTGACGACTGCGTCGAGAAGTACGTCGACGAACTCGCGACCGCGATCAGCGTCACCGAGCCCGGCGGGCATCTGAGTTACAGCAACGCGGGTTTGCCGTTGCCGGCCGCATCGTCGAGGTCCTTCGTGAGATGACGTGGGACGAGGCGTTGGTCGAATATCTCTGGAAGCCACTCGGATTGACGCACATCATCACCAAGGCCAAGGACGCGCCGCTGTTCCGCACGGCCGTCGGCCACGTGGCCAACCCGGATCGGACGTCGCCGGACAAGGTGATTCCGACCAAGCAGTGGCTGCTTCCGCGCGGTATCGGTCCGGCCGGGATCATCACCGGATCGGTCAGCTCGCTCCTGACCTTCGGTGCTGCACACATGCGTGACGGACTCGCATTGACGGGTGAACGCATTCTGTCCGAAGAATCCGCGCGCCTGATGCGCACTCCGCAATTCGACCTGACCGCGGTCTCGAGCGTCGATCAGGCCTGGGGTCTCGGCTGGATCCTGTCCGACTGGGGTGGCGTGACGTCCGCGCAGCACGGTGGTGCGACGATCGGCCAGATCACTCGTTTTCACACCTTCCCCGAGCTCGGTCTCGCCATGGCCGTGGTGACCAACTCGCGTGGCGGCGGCGCCCTGGCCCACGACATCGAGAAGGAGATCGCCCAGGAGCTCGATCTCGTTCTGCCGGAGCCGAAGTCCGAGCCGAATGCGGAAGACATCGACCTGTCGCACATTCTCGGAACCTATGAATCGACAACCGTGCGAATCGAACTCACGCGCGGCGAGGACGGCGGATTCCAGGTGCAGAACTTCGCCAAGGTCGAGATCGACGGCGAGCCGCCGGCTCCGCCCACCAAGGTCGTGCCTCTGTCTGCCTCCCGGTTCTCGATCAGTAACGAGAGCGCTTCGGGTGAGATGGCTCATCTCACGATCCATGGCGAGCAATATCTTTACATGACAAGGCTTTTCAAGAAGATTTCCGACTAGTCGCGGCGAGATGATTCTCTCCGCTGAATGAAATCTCGGGCAGGTCGAAGGCGATGAGGGCCCTCGACCTGCCCGCACTACTTTTCGAGGAAAACTCATGATGAAACCTCTCGCTCCTTTTCCGGACGTGAATCACCCCGCGGCACTCGATGCTTACGGCCTTGCGCCGGTCATCGACGGTCACAACGATCTGGCCTGGACGGCTCGCGAAACTGCCGCATACTCGGTGGAGAATCTCGAGAAGGATTCCATCTTCCAAACCGACATCGACAAACTCGGTCGCGGCGGCGTCGGTGCGCAGTTCTGGTCGGTCTACACCCCGTGTGACCGGACGGAGCCAGAGGCGGTTCAGTACACACTCGAACAGATCGACTACGTGTACCGGATGATCGAGCGATACCCGGATACTTTCGAATTCGCGCGTACAGGTGACGACGTGCGTCGCATCTGGAGCGAGGGCAAGGTCGCGTCCTTGTTGGGCGCGGAGGGCGGTCACAGCATCGGCAGCTCGCTCGGTGTCCTGAGAATGATGGCGCGCCTTGGTCTTCGGTACATGACGCTGACGCACAACGACAACACCGGGTGGGCGGACTCCGCGACGGATACGCGAGCGCATGGCGGCCTCACCGACTTCGGTCGCGAGATCGTGCGCGAAATGAATCGGCTCGGCGTACTCGTCGACCTGTCGCACGTCTCGGTGGAAACGATGAGAGATGCCATCGAGACGTCGTCGGCGCCGGTGATTTTCAGCCATTCGTCGTGCTCTCAGCTATGCGGTCACCCCCGTAATGTTCCCGACGACGTCATGCGACTGCTCGGGGACAACGGCGGGGTCATCATGATCGCCTTTGTACCCATGTTCCTTTCTGCCGAGTACAACGAGTGGTTCAAAGGCGGGCGAGTCGGCCCACGACCGGGGATGACAGTGGACCATCTCGCCGACCACGTCGAGCATGCCCGAGACGTCGCGGGCATCGACCACATCGGTTTGGGCAGTGACTACGATGGGTTCGACGACTTTCCGGACGGTATGCAGGACGTATCCGGTTTCGCGGTGTTGATAGACCGTCTGGCGGAACGCGGTTGGTCCGCGGAGGACTTGGCAAAGCTGATGGGCAACAACGTGTTGCGTGTGCTCGACGAGACCAGTGCGGCCTCGATGTCGAGCCTTTCCTAGCCGTATCGACGCCCGAGAAGATGAGGATGAGAATGAAGAAGATTCGTACCGTTGCACTGAAGCTGGTTGCTTCGGTGTCCGTAGTTCTGGTTGTGCTGGTATCGATAGCGCTCGTATTCAATGTCGGCTCCAGCAAAGCGAGCGTTCCGGCCGGGGAGACGGGCAACCAGTTCGTGTCCGTCGACGGAAAGAACATGAGCTACTCGATCCGCGGCAACGGCGATCAGACCATAGTGCTGTTACCCGGGTTCGGAACGTCCGCACCGATTCTCGACTTCACACCGCTTGTCAACGAGCTCGCACCCGACTACCGCGTCGTCACGATCGAGCCCTTCGGTTACGGCTACAGTGACGGAACGGACAAGGACCGCACGACTGCGAACATCGTCGAAGAGATTCATACGGCAGTACAGTCGCTGGGAATTGACGAATACATCCTCATGGGGCACTCGATCACTGGTCTCTATGCGCTGGACTACACCGCGAAGTACCGTGACGAGGTCACCGCATTCGTGGGTATCGACAGCAGTGTTCCAGGGCAGCCGAACATGGATACCAAATTCCCGATCGACGCACTCCGAGTTGGAAGGCAATTGGGCTTGGCGGAATTGCTGTCCAAGGTCGTCGGTGGTGAAGCCTCGGACGAGTACCTCGATCCCGCCGCAAAGGACGAGATGCGACAGTTGACTGCGAAGAACAACTTCAGCGATACCTATCTCAACGAGATGGATCATCTTTCGAGTAACTTTGCTGAAGCAATCGGCAAGACGTTCCCAGCCGATCTTCCGATTCTGTTGTTCGCCGTGAACAATTCAGAAGTTCAGGGCTGGACAGAGCTGCACGAAGGGCAGGCAGCCTCCGTCGATCACGGAGAGGTGATCTTGCTGGACGGAGACCACTACCTGCACCACACCAGGTCGAAGGAAATCGCCGAGAACCTCGGAAGGTTCTTGGGTGAGCTGAACTGAATCCGGGAGGACGTTAAAGTTGGAGGCGGGGCCATCGAGTCGAGATGGTCCCGCTTCTTTCTTCTCCACTGATCGTTCGGAGGCATTGTGGCGCAGACCTGGTCACGCGAAGAACTGGTGAGCGAGCTGGACTCGGCGTATTCGAAACTCGAAGCGTTACTCGACGGCGTCGCCGAGGCCGATGCGTTCGACGCCGTTGCCGTCGACGCGTGGACGGTGCACGACGTACTCGCTGTGCGTGTCTGGTGGGCAGAGGCCGTCGCAGAGTGGATAGGTGCCGGGCTGCGAGACGAGGCTCCGCAGACGCCGGCGGCGGGTTACAAATGGACGCAAACACCCGCACTGAACCAGTCGGTTGTCGACGCGAGCATCGACATTCCGGCTCAGGAGCTTCGTGACCGCTTGGGAGCTGCTGTTGCGATGTTGCGCAACTACATCGAGACCCTTGACGACGATCAACTGCTGTCGGTCGGGGTTTTCTCGTGGACCCGGACGTGGCCGGTCTCGAGGTGGATCGCCGTCAACACGATCACCCAATACGCGTCGTTGTCGAAAATGATTCGGCGAGTGCTGAAGTCGAACAATCAGCCCTGAAGTCGATGCATCCGCCATACCGTCGGTCCGTCAGTCAGTGAGATTTCGCCTGCTATCGTGAAACCGAACCGTTGGTACAGCGGTAGATTTCGTTCGGTCGACGTATCGAGCCAGCAATTCTGTTCGGTTCGATCCAGTTCCGCCAAAGCATGTTTCAGTAGCGCAGAACCCAATCCGGTTCCGCGTGAACGCGGCATCGTACCGATCGTTGCCAACGACCACGCGTTGTCGGGGACGGGAAGCGCAGACAGTTGTTGGTCAGCCTGAAGAACGCGCTCGAACCGATCTCCGTGCAGTTCGACGATCTTCTCGACGGTCGCTTCATCAGGCTCTGGAGTGTCCGGCGGCAGGACTGCGATGACGCCGTTGCCGGAATCGTCGATGTAGGAACGCCCGAACGGTAGTGCCAGGTGTTCGAGATAGATCCGTTGCAGAGTCGCGACGCGTTCCACGTGGGAGTCTTCGGCGACGCACCAGTTCGTCCAGGGGTAGTCGGCAAACGCCTCGCCGAGAACCTCGGCGGCACGGTCGAGATCGTCGATGGACAGCGGTCGAACAGAATTCTGCATAGTGCCACTTCAGCACAGTGAGGTCTTCCGTCGCCACTCGATTTCGGCGGTGTAGCAGGTGCGCGGGCCGTGGTCACGTACTTGTGAGTTCATTCAAGAAAGTTGGACGAGGCTGTCGATCCTGCGTTGACTGGTAGTGATCGGGCAATCGCCGAGCTGTCAACTCCGGGCACGTGAGATCCGGGTATGGCGATTCTCCGCGAAAGGAACAGATATGAACAGGCTCGAAAGCAAGAGTGTAGTGATCACAGGCGCCGCCAGTGGAATCGGGCGTGCAGCAGCACAACTCATGGCGGCAGAGGGCGCCAAGGTGCTGGTCGCCGACCTCGATCCTGCGCGTGCAGAGGAAGCGGCGGTGGCGATTCGCGAGACCGGTGGCAATGCACTGGGTTTCGGCGTCGATGTCATGAACGAGGACTCTCTGGCAGCGATGATCGAAAAGGCGGTCGCCGAATTCGGCGGCATCAACGTCCTGTGTAATCACGTGGGCGGTAGTAACCCGCGCAAGGATCTCGACCTGCTCCGGATGGACTTGGACGAGTGGGATCGCGTGATGTCGCTCAACGTCCGCAGCACTGTCGTCGCTTCACGACTTGCCATTCCGCACATGAACAGTGCCGGTGGAGGATCGATCGTCAACACGGCCTCGGTAGGTGGATTGATCGGCGATTCCTTGCAGTCTGCCTACGGGTCCGCCAAAGCGGCAGTCATTCGTCTGACGCAGTACATCGCAGTCCAGTACGGAGCAAACGGTGTTCGGTGCAATGCCGTAGCGCCGGGCGCGATCATGACACCCGCTCTCGTGGACAACATCCCCGCTGATGTCATCGACGGCATGAAGCAGGCAAACGCCCTGCCTTACCTCGGCGAACCCGAAGACATCGCGCATGCCATGGTCTACCTGGCTTCGGACGAATCTCGCTACATGACGGGGCAGACCCTGGTGGTCGACGGCGGACTCACCAGCAAGAGTCCGCTCGCGACCGGCCGTTCGTCCTTGTTGAGCTGAATCAGCTCCGCCAACCGCTGGGGCCGGCGCCCAGAACCTCGATGGATCCCTGACTGGCGTGTGAATGCTTGGTGCGGTGCGTCATTCGCCACCTTCCGTCGATCCGCGCCCATGAGTCGTGGTAGTCGCCGAGGGTGAAGAAGTTCAGGTGAGCCTTGCTCCCGGTGCCCACATGCATGTCGCTGACATAGGAGCGGCTGGTGGCGAGATCGCCGACCACCTCGACCAGCACGTTACCGATCAGATGTTGGGTGGGACCGCACTCGTCGAGGAACGAGCGGATGGACGCCACTACCTCGGCGGGTCCGCGCAGAGTTCCGGTGCCCAATTCTGCCGTAGCGTCCGGCGTCATGATCCGGTGGAGTTCATCCCACTCTCGCGCATCCATGGCTCGGGCGAACTCGAAGATGGAGCGGGTGATTTCGCGTTCGTCGAGAAGAGTGGTGATGTCGATGCTCATGCTGTGCGCCTTTCTTAACGTCGGGGGGTTAATAAAGGCGCACAGCAGATGTCAGCGGTTGAGCAGCTTGCGCATCGCTTCGGCAGCACCCTTGACCATCTTGTCTCGGGGGAAGCCACTGCGCTTCTTGGCGCCTTCGTAGTTTCCTGCAGCCACCCAGATCGGGCCGTCGGCAAGGTGTTCGAGACCTTCACGTGCAACATCTTCGGGCTCTGCGACGTTCATGCCCGGGATGTCGAAGTTCAGTCCCGCGCGAATCATAGCGGGTGTGCGAGTGACACCGAGAATGAACTCGACGACGTGAACGCCGTACGGCTGGAGTTCGAGCCACAGGCTTTCGGCGAAGATGCGCCCGAATGCCTTGGACGCCGCGTAGATGCTCTGGTGCTCGGAGCCCATGAATCCGGCCAGCGAACCGAGCAGCATGATGCCGCCGCGTCCGCGATCCTTCATCAATCCGCCGAAGTGGTGCGAGAGTTCGAGCTGCTTGTTGATGTTCAGCTCGATGACTCCGGCAAATCCCGTCAGATCTCCGGTGACGAACTCGTGGCCGTAGCTGTTGGCGCCGGCGTTGAAAATGAGGAGACCAACCTCGACGTCGTCGGTGACAGCCTTGATCTGATCGAGCGCGTCCGGAACGAGCAGATCCAATGCGAGAGTGCGTACTTCGACGCCGTTGGCGCGTGCCTTGGCCGCGGTCTCCTCGAGCGGGCCCGGCTTGCGGGCGATGAGAACGAGGTTGATGCCGATCTTGCTGAGCTCGTCGGCGAACCCTGCGCCGACACCTTCTGAACCGCCGGCGATGACTGCCCACGGGCCGTAGTACTGAGGATCGATCATTACTACCTTCTTCGAAAGATGTTGGCTTGACTAGTGAAACGGAGTCGGTACGGGTTCGCTGTCGTCGACGATCGGCTGAGGCACCGGCTCGTCGTTGAGGATCTCGAGTTCGCCCGCTGTTGCAGCGTTCACGATGGACGCGATCAAGGCGCCGCACTGCTTGCGAGGGGCACCGGGTCGTCCCTCTCGCTGCCCGAATTCACGGTCGTCGGCGATTTCGAGGCACTGGGCGCGGGCCTGGTCACTCCACTGAACGGTGGTGTGTTCCCAACTGTTCTTCTGGACCAGGACCTGAGCCTTGCACTCAGCGCACTGAAGAGGCTGCATCTTCGTCTGCCTTCTTTGCAGCGAGGTTGTCTTCGACTTCCTTCTGCCAGGCGGCGACGGGTCGCGCGGTGTCGAGTTCGAATTCGAAGCGCTCGGTCATCTCGGGAGCGATGTCCGCGACATCGACGTAGAACTGTTCGTACCAGCGACGGAGCTGGTAGACCGGGCCGTCTTCTTCGCACAGGAGCGGGTTCTCGATGCGAGTCTTGTTCTTCCAGATCTCGACGTCCTGCTCGAAGCCCTTGGCGATGAACGTGCCGAAGTTCGCGGCCATCGCGTCGGCGGCTTCACCCTGGAAGCGATCCGACTTCTTGACGATGATGCCGTACTGGAGCACGAACTTGTCAGCGCTGACCGGGTAGTGGCAGTTGATGAGCACAGAGTCGACGTTGTAGTCCTCGTACTCGTAGGTCAGGTCGTCGACCATGAAGGAGGGGCCGAAGTACGTGGCAACCGAGTTGCTGCCGACCATCTTCGGGGTGCCTGCTGCGTGGGGACGCATGTCCGAGCGAGCGACGCCGCGCATGTACTGCGTTGCGGCGTGGCCTTCGAAGACGTTCTTGAAGTACGTCGGGAAGGAGTAGTGCACGTAGAAGAAGTGCGCCATGTCGACGATGTTGTCGACGATTTCACGGCAGTTGGTGTCGACGGTCGTGGTGTACCAGACCCAGTCGCTCCACTCGTCGCTGAGCGCGCCTTCGATGCGGGGGATAGCCACGTCGTCGGTCGGCGGGTTGCCCTCGGGGTCATGCCAGACGAAGAGCATGCCGTCCTGGTCGAGGGTTTGCCAGGCGCGCGTCTTGGCCAGCGGGGGGACGCGGCGTGCGTACGGAATCTTCTGGCACTTGCCGTTGCCGCCCCAGCGCCAATCGTGGAACGGACAGGCAATGGCGTCGCCCTTGATGGTGCCCTGGCTCAAGTCGCCACCCATGTGACGGCAGTACGCGTCGAGGATCTTGACGTTGCCTTCACTGTCGGCGAAGACGACCAGTTTGGTGCCGAACGCCTCGATGGAGTGCGGCTGGCCGTCCTTGAAGGACTCCGTGAGTCCAATGCAGTGCCATCCACGCGCAAAGCGTGTAGGCGCGGTTCCAGCTTGGATCTCGCGAACCTCGTCGTTGTCGGACTGAGTGATCGTCACGATGAGTCCCGTCCTTTCCAGGGGCAGTGTCGACGCCCGACGCTAGGGGAGCGTGAATTGCCTCTGGGGTCTCGTCTCACTGGCCGGGACCAGCGGCGAGCGCGAGGATCCGGCGGCTGATCCCGGCCTCCGGGACTTCCGATCACCGGAACGCGTGACCGACATATCGTGACGGGGCAGCCGTTATGTCTATCTGCCGATCCGCTCCCTCACGGTTCGGTGCGAGGAGTGTCTCCCATGGTCAACAAGGTTCTGAGTTCAGTCCGTGATCTGCTCCCGAAGATCGCGGCCCGCGCTCAGAAGGTCGACGATTCGCGCAAGATCTCCGAACGGACCATCCGGGAGCTGTCCGAAGCCGGCGTCTTCTCCATGCTGGCGCCGAAAAGATACGGAGGTGCCGAGAGCGACCCGGTTCAGTTCTACGAAGTGGTCAGGGCCATCTCGGCTGCCTGCGGCTCGACCGGTTGGGTCGCGTCGGTGGTGGGGGTGCACCCGTGGCATCTTGCACTTTTCGACGACCGAGCGCAGGCCGACGTGTGGGGAGAGGATCAGACGACGCTCATTTCGTCCGCCTATGCGCCGGTCGGTCGACTGACGGCGGTGGACGGAGGCTACGAGCTATCGGGCCAGTGGGGTTTCTCCTCCGGTTGCGACCACGCGAGTTGGGCGTTGCTGGGAGCGATGGTGGTCGGCATGGATGGTCGTCCCGTCGATTTCATGACGGTGTTGGTGCCGCGCACCGATTACGAAATCCGTGACGTGTGGGATGTCGTGGGTATGCGGGGCACCGCGAGCAACGAGATCGTGGTCGAGAAGGCCTTCGTTCCCGAGCACCGATTGAAGCGCAACTACGAGACCGCACAACTGCGTGGTCCTGGCCAAGCGGTCAATCCTGGCCCGCTGTACAAACTTCCGTTCGGGAGTATCTTCACCTCGACGGTTGCCGCTCCGTGTGTGGGCATCGTCGCCGGTTGTTACGAGGGGTACCTGGACGTGATGCGTGAGCGCGTCCGTCTGAGTTTGGGTGGTGGACGGTTCAGTGAGGATCAGTTCGCTCAGGTCGCCGTCGCACGTGCGTCGTCGGAGATCGATGCTGCGATTCTGCAGATGGATCGCAATATCCGGGAGATGTACGAACTTGCTGTGGCCGGTCAGGAGCTCCCACTCTCGATGAGGCTGCGTGCGCGTCGTGATCAGGTTCGTGCGACGGAACGCTCGGTGGAAGCGATCGACATGCTTTTCAAGACGGCAGGCGGGAATTCCCTCTCTCGCGGAAACCCGATCGAGCGTGCGTGGCGTGACGTTCATGCGGGCAGCGTTCACGTTGCCAACGAACCCGAGCGCGCGTTGGCGCTCTACGGCCGGGCGGCGTTCGGACTGCCGGTGGAGGACAACCTGATCTGACGGGTTGGCGCGTCACCGGGTGGGGTATTTGCCTTTGGATGAGGGAAGTACCGGCTCTGACCATCGGCTCGATCGTCGACATGGCGGGTGTCGCGCGCGCGAAGGTGATGCCGGCCGGCCGAACCGGTGTCTTCGAGAAAGCCGGTGCGGGAGTCTCACCGAGCTGGAACGTCTTCTGTAGCGACGATCGGATTGCCTTCACCGATTCCTTTTCCGTCGTGGGTGATCTCCGGTTGCGTATCGACCGCTCCGACCTCCGTGATCTCGGCGGGGGCGTGTCGTGGGCGCCGGCGACGTTGCACGAGCAAGACGGTGCGACGGCTGCCGTGTGTACTCGGTCCGCACTCACTGCCGTCGTGGCGCGGCTTGCCGCCGACGGACTGGAAGCTCGGGTGGGTCACGAGATCGAGTTCACTCTTTTCGGTGATGCGTGCGACGGAGCGTGGTCGGCGTACGGGTTAGGTGCAGTTCTGCGCCGCGAGGGCTTCCTCAAGGACCTTCTGCGCAATGCCGAACGCGCACAACTTCATATCGAGCAAGTTCATGCAGAGTACGGACCGGATCAATTCGAGATCTCCATCGCTCCGGCAACTCCTGTTCAGGCTGCCGACCTGGTGATACTGGCCCGGATCTTGATCACCCGCACTGCCAGAGCCCACGGATTGGCGGCCTCGTTTTCACCGATACCTACGGTCGGAGGTGCAGGGAACGGTGCACACCAGCACTTTTCGTTGAACTCAGGTGGGCGGCCCGTCTTCTCCGGTGGCGGGCAGGAGTACGGGATGACCGACAAAGGATCATCAGCTTTGGGTGGAATCCTCTCTCACCTCACGGAATTCACGGCCGTCTTTGCGTCCTCACCGCTCTCCGGGGTCAGGCTGCGACCGGACAACTGGTCGGGGGCCTACGTCTGTTGGGGGCTCGAGAACCGGGAAGCGGCACTGAGGTTCTGCGCAGAGTCACCGTCGAATCCACACGGCGCCAACGCCGAAGTGAAAATCGTCGATCCATCGGCCAACCCGTATCTGGCGACCGCTGCGATACTTGGCCTTTCGCATATCGGTATCGGCAATGCCTCGCCATTGGCGCCGGAAATTGTGGTGAACCCGTCGACTCTCACGGAGGCGGAACGTGATGAGCGCGGGGTGACCCGAGTCCCCACCGATCTGCGCGAGATAGTGCAGAAGTTCAACTCCTCCTCGGTGGCGAAGGAAATCTTCGGGGAGTCGATCATCGAAGCGATGGTGTCAGTGAAGGGAGTTGAGCGCGAGACTTTC
This sequence comes from uncultured Rhodococcus sp., assembly GCF_963525155.1. Lineage (NCBI taxonomy): Bacteria > Bacillati > Actinomycetota > Actinomycetes > Mycobacteriales > Nocardiaceae > Rhodococcus > uncultured Rhodococcus sp. The sequence goes on along the minus strand of NZ_CAURKP010000023.1, from coordinate 29,361 downwards.
TCCCAGATGGACGAGGCGACAACCGTCGAGCGGCTTCGATATACCTGGAGCTGAAAGGGTTGACGCGCAAGATGTCGAGTCCTATGTTTAAGCTATTCCTTAATTAAGGAGTTGCTTACATGGACGAGCGAAGTGGCCGACTCGATGCAGTGTTCAGCGCATTGGCCGACCCGACGAGGCGTGAAATGCTCTCTCGCCTCACTGATGGTTCGATGACCGTCGGTGAGTTGGCGGAGCCGTTCGAAATGAGTCGACCCGCCATCTCTCAGCATCTGAAGGTGCTCGAGCGAGCCGGTCTCATCGAACGAACCGCCACCGCGCAATGGCGCACGTGCACCCTTCGCGCAGAGGGTCTCGACGACGCCAGCGCCTGGGTCGACGAACACCGGCGAGGCTGGAACGAACGCTTCGACCTCCTCGACGAGCGTCTACGTGAGCTGAAGCAACGTCGACCGAAGAAGGAGAAGGACAATGAGTGACCGGAATGCCGATGCCACTGCAGAATTCACCATCACCCGGATCTTCGACGAGCCGCGCGACCTTGTCTGGCAGGCGTGGACCGACCCCGACGAGGCGGCGCGCTGGTGGCATCCGAAGGGTGTCAGCAGTCCCCGTGAGCATGTCACGATCGATCCCAGAGTTGGCGGAACGTACCGCTACCTGATGATCAACGACGAGAACGGAGCCGAGTACCCCACCGGCGGAACCTATCTCGAGGTCGACGAGCCGAAGAGGCTGGTCTTCACCTGGGGAAATCCGAGTGATCCGGTGGATGCCGCACCTCGGATAACGGTCACGCTCGCAGAACGGGGTGACAAAACCGAAATGACCTTCCACCTGGTAGGAATTCCGGGATTCAAGGGTGACGGGAATGTGTACGACGGATGGGAATCCGCTTTCGACGTGTTGGACGAAGTTCGCGCCGGCGACTAGTCGGGAATCGGACACCGCGACAGCGGTGCCGGTGATTGAATGGGGCTGATAGTCCATTCTTCACCGACGCAGGAGAGCCTGATGGCACCAGAAGTTGCGGTAGTTCTCGAGGGATACACCTACTTCGAATGCCCGCGCTGGCACGAGAACCGGATCTGGGTATCGGACTTCTACACCTACCAGGTGATTTCGGCCTGCGAGGACGGGACAGACATACGCGTCGAGGCGGAGGTTCCAGGGCAGCCGTCCGGGCTGGGGTGGCTTCCGGACGGCAGATTACTGGTCGTCTCCATGCGGGACCAGAAGATTCTGCGGCGAGAATCCGATGGCGAGTTGGTGGTGCACGCAGACTTGTCCGGGTACGTCAGTGCCAACGTCAACGACATGCTGGTCGACGCACAGGGACGAGCGTACGTGGGCAACTTCGGGTTCGATCTGATGAACCTGGCCCCCGTCGAGACGGCAGATCTCCTCCGCGTCGACCCGGACGGATCGGTGCACGTCGTCGCGCGAGATCTCCACTTCCCCAACGGAATGGCTCTGACGTCGACCGGAGATCTGCTCGTGGACGAAACGCTGGGAAATCGAATCAGTGCGTTTGCCGTCCAGGCCGACGGCTCTCTGGGTGAACGCCGCGACTGGGCGTCGTTCGGGCCGGTGCCTGGTGGAGCCGAGATGGAGACCACCCTCGCTCAGATCGTCGTTGCGGCGGACGGGTGTTGTATCGACGGAGACGATTCGATGTGGGTGGCCGATGCCCTCGGAAGCCGTGTTCTTCATGTGGGCGCCAGCGGGGAGATAGTCGACGAAATTGCCTTCGACAGCGGTGTCTTCGCTTGCGGACTCGGCGGTTCCGACGGTCGTACCCTGTTCGTTTGTGCCGCCCCGGATTTCAATGAACACGCTCGCAAGGTGGCTACCGAAGGAAAGCTGCTGTCGATTCGCCTGGAGCCTTTGATCTGATATGGAATTGGTGACCTCGCTACCTGCCGACACTCCGCTGCGGCAGGTAGCTCAGCACGTCCGACGCATCGAGAACCTTGGTTTCGACACGGTGCACATCTCCGAAACCATTCGTGATCCGTTTGCGGTGGCGGCCCTGGCCGTCGAGCACAGCAGTACTCTCACTGTCCGGACGTCGATGGTTGTCGCGTTTGCGCGCAGTCCCATGGTGACGGCTTTGGCTGCCTGGGATCTTGCGGGTTTCTCGGGTGGGCGATTTCAACTGGGGCTTGCGACGCAGGTGCGTGGGAACATCGTCGGGCGGTACTCGATGCCGTGGACGGATCCTGTTGCGCAACTGCGTGATTACGTCAGCGCTGTACGCGAGATCTTCCGAGTGTTTCAGGAGGGCGGTGAACTCGACCATGCGGGAACGCACTATACCTTCGACCGGCTGCAGCCCTACTTCAATCCGGGGCCGCTCGATGTTCCGGCTCCGGAGATCTGGACCGGGGGAGTGAACTCTCGCATGTGCTCACTGGCGGGAGCCGTCGCCGACGGTTTTGTTTCTCACCCCACCAGCTCCCATCCGAAGGTGCTCGCGGAGAGGATCATTCCATCGTTGACGGCAGGAGGAAGGAAGCCGCGACTGATTGCCGTTCCGAAGATGATCACCGGCAAAGATCCTGCCGCGATACTTGCTCAACGAGAAGCGGTGCGCAGTGAACTTGCCTTTCTCTACTCCACTCCGGCGTACCGAGTCGCGCTGGAGGTCCTCGGATTATCCGAGGTCGGGGAAGAACTGACAGTGATGGCGCGGGCAGGTGATTGGGCTCGACTACCTGACGTCCTCACCGACGATGTTCTCGACAGGCTGGTCACGCAATGCACCTACGCCGAACTCCCCGAGGTGCTGAGTTCGAAATACGCGAGTCTCTGCGACGGCATTGCACTGGCGGTGCCGGCGAATCCCGCCGACGACCGCGTCTTCGCAGCGATGTGTGAGGAGATTCGAGCCGCCGCAGCGTCTGCCCCGTGACGTCCAGTCGGCGCGAACTACACTCTCGACATGGGGCGCGTCTACGAAGGCATCGATGAAAAGCTCACCACGTGGTTGCAGGCTCAACCGCTGTTCGTCGTTGCCACCGCACCGTTGTCTGCTGACGGGTTGGTCAATTGCTCACCCAAAGGGGGAGTCGGATCGTTTGTGGTGCTGACATCCAACCGGGTGGCGTACCTCGACCTCACCGGCAGCGGTGTGGAAACCATCGCGCACGTGCGCGAGAACTCCCGAATAACACTGATGTTCATGGCGTTTGACGGACCACCGAAGATCGTACGACTGCACGGTCACGGACACGTTCTGCTTGCAGGGTCGGAACCGTTCAACGAGCTTGTCGGTAGGTTCCCTGAGCACCCGGGGCTGCGGTCGATCGTCGTGGTCGATCTGACGCGCATTTCGGATTCGTGCGGATACGCAGTACCGCTGATGGACTACCAATCCGATCGTGACGTGCTCGACCGCGTAGCGGAGAAGAGGGGGCCGGAGCGGCTCATCGCCTATCGCGCCGAGAAGAACGCGAAGAGTGTGGACGGGTTGCCCGGTATCGACCTGGAGTGATACAAAATCGCGTCGCCGTGCGAAAGAGTGTGGGGCAGGTGATTCTGACATTGCCTGCCCCACGTCCTCGTTGTGCTGGTTACTTCGCCATGTCCTGGGCTGCTCGGTACGAGAAGACCATGGCCGTGCCGAGCGGAACGCCAGGACCGGGGTAGAAGCGGCCGCTCAGTGACGCGCTCGTATTGCCGGCGGCGTACAGGCCGTCGATGGCGCTGCCGTCGGCACGCAGGACTCGACCGTTGACGTCGGTGACCAATCCGCCCTTGGTGCCGAGGTCACTGAGGACGATGCGGGCCGCGTAGAACGGACCGTTCTCGATCGCCGTCAGTGCCGCATTCGCGCCGCCGTTGGGTGGGCAGAAGAATGCGTCGTACGGGTCTTCGCCGCGATGGAACTCTTCGTCGACTCCCAGCTTTGCGGCATCGTTGAACTTTTCGACAGTGCTGCGCAATGCGTCGGCCGGCAGTCCGGTCTTGGCGGCGAGTTCTTCGAGAGTGTCGGCGGCGACCCAGGTTCCGGCCTCGAGGTGCTTGGCGGGCGCCGTGTTCGGGATGCAGATGGCAGGTAGTCCGCCACCCTCGCGCGAGTCGAAGATCATGAACGACGGCACTGCAGAACCGTTGTCGTCGTGCGCATCCATGGCCCGGCCGAACTGGTCGTACGGGAGAGACTCGTTGAGGTAACGCTCGCCCGCGTTGTCGACGACGAGTCCGCCGCGAACGCCGACCATGAATGCGGCGCTGCCGTCCGGCTGCTCGACGCCGGGGCAGAACCACGCCTGATCGAGCAAAGCGGTTGCGCCACCGACAGCAATTCCGGCGGAGATCGCGTCACCGGTGTTGGCGCCGAAGGGACCCATACTCCAGATCGCTTTGCCGGGGGTGCCGGCCTGCTCACGCATCTCGGCGTTGCCTTCGATGCCGCCCGCTGCCATCAGCACACCGCGGTTCGCCTTGATTCGCTGGGTTTCGCCGCCGGATTCGACCTCGGCGCCGACAACCCGACCGTCTTCCACGATCAGGGAGGTGAGGATGGATTCGGTACGAAGTTCTGCGTTACCGGTGCTCTGGACTGCGGCCAGCAGTCGGCCGATCAGTGCGCGCCCACCGATCATCGGGCCGGGAGCATGATCCTGACCGGTGCGGTCTTGGTCGAGTTCCGGACGCACCTTGCCGGCGAGGTCACCGATGTCGGCGGGATCGAGATCGAGAGGGTTGATGGAGCGTCCCGTGTCCATCCGGCCTTCGGCCTTGTAGTAGTCGGGGAACGCACGGAACTCGAATTCGATGTGCGGGTTCTGCTCGAGTAGTGCGACGACATCGGGAGCGGTCTCGACATAGGCATCCTGGCGCTCGGACTCGGCGTCGCCGAGCAATGCGCGCAGATAGGTGCGTGCGTTCTCCGTTGAGTCGGGGAGTCCCGCACGTTCCTGTACTTGGGTTCCCGGCAGCCAGATGGATGCGCCCGAGTACGCGGAAGTTCCGCCGAAGCGATCGGTTTTCTCGAGGACGATCGTCGTCAATCCTCGAGCTGCCGCGGTGTATGCGCCGGTCAGCGCGCCGCCGCCGGAGCCGACTACCAACACGTCGCACTCGGTGGTCCAGTCCTGCATCATTGCGTCCTTACTCCAAGAGGGTGGGGTGTCCACGGAATACCGCACGGGGAGAGAAGGCCATGCCAGGTCCCACTGAGCGGGCAATATGCCGAGATGGGTGGTCGAGATGAGAGAATTGGCGAGGTCGTTCGCGACCGGGACACAGAATCGATGATGGGGGCGACGTTGCCGAGAATTGCCGAGGTCAGGGACGCTGCAGAGCCCAGTTCGGACGAGCAGCGGGCGCGCCATGTGCGGATGCTGGAAGCGGCAGCCGAATTGGGGACCGAGAAGGAACTCTCACGGGTACAGATGCACGAGGTCGCCAAGCGGGCGGGCGTGGCCATCGGCACTCTTTATCGCTATTTCCCCTCGAAGACGCACCTCTTCGTCGCTGTGATGGTCGAGCAGATCGACCAGATCGGTGCCAGCTTTGTCAGGCATCAGGTTCAGTCGGACAATCCGCAGGATGCGGTGTACGAGGTATTGGTTCGCGCGACTCGCGGGTTACTGCGTCGGCCGGCTCTCTCGACTGCGATGCTGCAGTCGTCCAGTACCGCCAACGTCGCGACGGTGCCGGACGTGGGAAAGATCGATCGCGGCTTCCGGCAGATCATTCTCGATGCGGCCGGGATCGAGAACCCCACCGAGGAAGACAACACCGGGTTGCGTCTGCTGATGCAGCTGTGGTTCGGGGTCATCCAATCGTGCCTCAACGGTCGAATCTCCATCCCCGATGCGGAGTACGACATCCGCAAGGGATGCGACCTGCTTCTGGTGAATCTCTCACGGCACTGACGTGACTTCGCCCCTCTCTGGGGAGGGTTCGTCATGTTCGCAAAATTGAAATCAATTCTATTTTTGAATCCGCATCAGTTGAGAGTTGATGTCAATCCGGACATTGCCCTGACATCATTAATAGAATAAATTACAGAAAATTAGACGGTGAGCCAGCTCACCGACCGAAAACTCCACGAAGGAGCGAACATCATGGGTCATGCAGTCATCGTCGAGGCCGCTCGGACACCGATCGGCCGTCGTCGCGGCGCCCTGGCGGGACTGCACCCCGCCGAGATTCTGGGAGCAGCGCAGCTCGGCGTTCTCGAACGGGCAGGCGTCGCACCGGAAGACATCGGACAGATCATCGGCGGCTGTGTCACCCAGGCAGGTGAGCAGTCCAACAACGTCACGCGGCAGGCGTGGCTGCACGCCGGATTGCCGTACAGCACCGCGGCAACCACTATCGACTGCGCCTGTGGATCCGCCCAGCAGGCAGTGCATTTGATTTCCGGCCTGATTTCTTCTGGTCAGATCTCGGCCGGTATCGGCTGCGGCGTCGAGGCCATGAGCCGTGTGTTCCTGGGTCAGGCAAACGCACCGGGAACGGGAAACCCGTACCCGGACGACTGGACCATCGACATGGGTGACCAGTTCACCTCCGCGCAGCGAATTGCCGAGAAGCGTGGGATCACGCGCGCCGACGTCGACGCGTTCGGTCTGGAATCGCAGCGCCGCGCAGCTCAGGCTTGGGCAGAAGGACGCTTCGACCGCGAGATCGTGCCCGTCAAGGCTCCCGTGGTGGACAAGGAAGGCGTGCCTACCGGTGAGATCGCCACTGTCACTCGGGACGGGGGACTGCGTGAGACGACGGCAGAAGCGCTGGCTGGGCTCAAGCCGGTCATCGAAGGCCATATCCACACCGCCGGCAACTCGTCGCAGATCAGTGATGGCGCGGCTGCGGTACTGCTGATGAGCGAAGAGCGCGCACAGGAACTGGGATTGAAGCCCCGCGCGCGGATCGTCGCGTCCGGCATGGTCGGATCCGATCCCTTCTATCATCTGGACGGACCGATCGAGTCCACCCAGATGGTGCTCGACAAGGCCAAAATGACCTTGGACGACATCGATCTCGTCGAAATCAACGAAGCCTTTGCCTCGGTCGTGCTCTCCTGGGCGCAGGTTCACGGCGCAGACCTGTCCAAGGTCAACGTCAACGGTGGTGCGATCGCGCTCGGACATCCCGTCGGTTCCACGGGCGCTCGTCTGATCACCACTGCGCTGCACGAACTCGAGCGCTCGAACAAGTCGACGGCTCTGGTCACGATGTGCGCCGGTGGCGCTCTCTCGACCGCCACCATTATCGAACGCATCTGACCCGTACTGACACTGTCGAATTGACGAGGTAGACATGACTATTGGATTGAGTGAAGAAGATCGTGACCTCCGCGACTCCGTACGGGGCTGGGCGGCGCGTCACGCAACACCCACCGTCGTCCGTGAAGCCGTCGAGGCGAAGGTCGAAACTCGCCCCCAACTCTGGAACGGGCTTGCCGAGCAGGGGCTTCTCGGACTACACGTAGCCGAGGAATTCGGCGGCGCAGGATACGGATTGGTCGAACTCGCCATCGTCGTCGAGGAACTTGGACGCTCGATGGTTCCCGGACCGTTCCTGCCGACGGTAGTGGTCAGCGCTGTTCTCAGTGATGCCGGAGAAACGGACAGACTGCCGACGCTCGTGGATGGCAGCACGCTCGGAGCTGTTGCACTACAGCCGGGTTCGCTGAAGATCACCCGCGACGGCGACAACACCACCCTCAGCGGAACGTCCAGCCTTATTCTCGGCGGCCATGTCGCTGACCTGTTCCTCCTCGCGACGGACAGCGGATTCGTTCTGCTCGGACGTGACCGCCTCGAGGTCACGGACTTGGCCAGCTACGACGTCGTGCGTCGTAACTCCGAGGTCACCGTCGACGGTTTGGTGCTCACCGATTCCGAGATCCTCACCATCGATACCCAGCGTGTACTGGACATTGCCGCAACACTGTTCGCGGCCGAGGCATCAGGCTTGGCCGACTGGGCAGTCACGACGTCGGCCGACTACGCGAAGGTGCGTCAGCAGTTCGGTCGCCCGATCGGCCAGTTCCAGGGTGTCAAGCACAAGGCTGCACGTATGCTCGCGCTTGCCGAGCAGGCACGCGTCTGCGCTTGGGACGCTGCGCGTGCGCTGACTCCCGCCAACGGCGTCGGTGCCGAAGAGGCTTCTCTCGCAGCAGCCGTCGCCGGAGCCACGGCCCTCGAGGCTGGCTTCTCCGTCACGCGTGACTGCATCCAGGTGCTCGGCGGAATCGGCTACACGTGGGAGCACGACGCGCACCTGTACCTGCGCCGCGCGCAGTCCCTGCGAATTCTGCTGGGTTCCACGGCATCCTGGCGTCGTCGCGTTGCCGAGCTGACCATTGCCGGAACCCGTCGCGTGCTCAGCGTCGAGCTGCCGCCCGAGGCCGAGGCGATCCGAGCCGACGTCCGAGCCGAGCTCGCTCCTGCACTCGAACTCGAAGGCGCCGCCCAGAAAACGTATCTCGCGGAAAAGGGATACACCGCACCGCACTTCACGGCTCCGTGGGGCAAATCCGCCGATGCCGTCAGCCAGCTGGTCATCGCCGAAGAACTGCGCGCTGCGAAGATCAAGCCGCACGACATGATCATCGGCAACTGGGTCATCCCGACGCTCATCGCGCACGGCAACGAAGAGCAGCTCGCCAAGTTCGTCCCGCCGTCACTGCGCGGCGACATCGTCTGGTGTCAGCTCTTCTCCGAGCCCGGCGCAGGTTCCGACCTCGCCGCGCTGAGTACAAAGGCCACCAAGGTCGACGGTGGCTGGAAGTTGCAGGGCCAGAAGGTGTGGACGTCGATGGCACGCGACGCGCACTGGGGAATCTGCCTCGCGCGCACCGACGCCGACGCCCCCAAGCACAAGGGTCTGTCCTACTTCCTGATCGACATCAAGAACAGCGGCCTCGACATTCGCCCGCTTCGCGAGATCACCGGTGAAGCACTGTTCAACGAAGTCTTCTTCGACGACGTCTTCGTTCCCGACGAGTGCCTGGTCGGCGAGCCAGGCGACGGCTGGAAGCTCGCTCGCACCACGCTGGCCAACGAGCGTGTCTCGCTGTCCAACGACTCGTCGCTCGGATCGGGTGGCGAGGCTCTTCTGAGCCTGGTCGACGGACTGCCCGGTGGCATCGACGACGAGCAGCTGACCGTGCTCGGAAAGGTGCTGTGCGACGCGCAATCCGGTGGTCTGCTCGGTCTGCGCACCACGCTGCGCTCGCTCACCGGCGCGCAGCCGGGTGCCGAATCCTCGGTGGCGAAGCTGATCGGTGTCGAGCACATCCAGCAGGTCTGGGACGTGGCAATGGAGTGGGCCGGACCGAGTTCACTTCTGGGCGAACAGCATCGGATGTCTGCAACCCAGATGTTCTTGAACTCGCAGTGCATGTCCATCGCGGGTGGTACAACCAATGTTCAGCTCAACATCATCGGTGAGCGAATCCTGGGTCTGCCTCGCGACCCTGAACCGGGAAAGTGACCTGCACATGAGCAATCGCACCTTCGTCATCGGCGTCGGCATGACCAAGTTCGAGAAGATCGAGACCCGCGACTGGGAATACCCGGACATGGTGACCGAAGCCGTCTCGAATGCCCTGACCGATGCCGGGATCGGCTACGGCCAGATTCAGCGTGCTGCGGTCGGTTACGTGTTCAACGCGTCGACAGCAGGACAGCGAGCTCTCTACGAGACCGGTCTGACCGGCATTCCGATCTTCAACGTCAACAACAACTGCGCGACCGGCTCGACGGCGCTGATGATGGCGCGCGAGTGGGTCCAGGCCGGACAAGCCGAGTGCGCCTTGGCCGTCGGCTTCGAGAAGATGACCAAAACGGCGTTGACCGGTAACGGTGAGATGCCCAAGGTCACGACCTTGGACTCTCAGCTGAAGATCATGGTCGAGGATTACGGGTTCGCCCGATCGCCGATGACAGCTCAGCTGTTCGGTAACGCTGCCGTCGAGCACATGAAGAAGTACGGCACCACGGTCGAGCAGATCGCAGCGGTGGCGGTCAAGAATCACAAGCATTCGGTGAACAATCCGTACGCACAGTTCCGTGACGAGTACACCCTCGAACAGGTACTCGGCGACAAGATGATTCACGAGCCGCTGACACGTTCGCAGTGCTCGCCGACCTCGGACGGCGCCGGAGCCGCGATCGTCGTGAGCGAGAAGTTCGTGCGTGAGCACGGCCTCGAAGACCGGGCGATCGAAATCGTCGCACAGGCGTTGACCACTGACACCGAGGCAGCGTTCGCCGAGAAGTCGATGATCGACGTGGTCGGCGCGCCGATGACGGCAGCTGCGGCAGAGCAGGTCTTCGCGCAGGCCGGGATCACCATCGATGACGTCGACGTCATCGAACTGCACGACTGCTTCGCGATCAACGAGATCATCACCTACGAGGGCCTGGGGATGTGCGCGGTCGGAGAAGGCGGAAAGCTCGTCGAATCCGGCGCGACCACGTACGGCGGCCAGTGGGTCGTCAACCCGTCGGGTGGTTTGATCTCGAAGGGACACCCGCTGGGCGCGACGGGCTTGGCGCAGTGCGCCGAACTCACGTGGCAGCTCCGCGGGACCGCGGATGCGCGGCAGGTCGAAGGCGCTCGTATTGGCTTGCAACACAACCTCGGACTGGGCGGCGCGTGCGTCGTGACGGTCTACCGAGCCGGAACTTTGGAGAACTGATGGCTATCGATCTCGAGGTGGCGTTGGCCGCCGAACCGACTGTGCGCGAGGCGTCGTGGACCGATCGCGACGTCATGCTCTACCAATTGGGACTCGGGGCAGGGGTGAATGCTCTCGATCCCGTCGAACTGACCTGGGTGTACGAAAAGGGGCTGAAGGTACTCCCGACGTTTGCAATGGTTGCAGGCCAGGGAGTTTCGGCGGGTGTACTGCCCGCACCGTCGATGAGTATGCCGGGAATCGACATCGATCTGCGAAAGATCCTGCACGGTGGGCAGTCGCTGGCACTTCACGCGCCCATCCCGTCGACGGGTGCTGCCCGTATTTCCTCTCGGGTCGCCGATGTCTGGGACAAGGGTAAGGCAGCTGTGATCGTTCTCGAGACGGCGGCCGAGGACCTGGACGGGAATCCGTTATGGACCACCGGAATGCAGATCTGGGCGCGCGGCGAAGGTGGATTCGGCGGCAACGCCGGACCCGAAGTTGTTGCCGGGGTGCCTGATCGAGCGCCCGACAAGGTACTGACGTCGAGCACGAGTCCCTCACAGGCGCTGGTGTACCGACTCAGTGGAGACATGAACCCGCTGCACGCTGATCCCTCCTTCGCGAAGATGGCGGGCTTCGATGCACCGATTCTGCACGGCCTCGCGTCGTACGGCATCGTCTGCAAGGCCGTGGTAGACGGGATTCTCGACGGAGATCCGACGCGGGTGAAGAACTACTCGGTGCGGTTTGCCGGTTCGCTCTTCCCCGGCGAATCCATCACCACCTCGGTATGGCAGGACGGCAACACACTGACGTTGGCGGCGACGTGCCCCGAACGCGAGAACTCCCCGGTTCTCACGCACGCAACAATGGAGATCAACTGATGGACCTCGGTTCGCACCCCACAGCAGCGACACATCCGGGCGGCACGATTCTGACGTCGCCGCCGCAGGACGCCCCGGTCGACCGGGCCACGGCAGCAGCGCGTCGCGTTGTCGACGCGATGCTGCGCACCGACCGCGGAAACGCCAATCTGGACCGGGTTGCGGAGGAGCTCAACAGCATTGCCGAGCACCTCGAGCAGCACTCACCCGAGGTGGCCGAGCGCTTGATCGACATGTGGAACGGTGAGGGCGTGACTCGTCACGACCCCGTGACCGGCCCCGAGAACGCCATTGCGCCGCCGCTCGTTCTGGAAGGGCTCGCTGACGGGTCGGTGCAGGGAGTGGTCACGTTGACGCTGCCGTACCAGGGCCCTCCCGGCCATGTGCACGGCGGTGTTTCGGCGCTGCTGCTCGATCACGTTCTCGGCGTCGCGAACGCCTGGGGTGGAACTTCCGGCATGACAGCACAATTGAGCACTCGGTACCATCGCCCGACTCCGCTGTTCGAGCCCCTCACGATCAGCGGCAAATTCCTGTCCAAGGACGGCCGCAAGATTCACACCGTCGGTGAGATCAAAACTGCGGACGGCGAATTGTGTGTGTCGGTAGAGGGACTGTTCATCGACAAGACCGTGCCGCGCCCCAGGTAGGGGCTTCGCCCCCGTGCGCCTTTTTGGTAGTGGGAACTACCAAAAAGGCGCACAGGGGTTCTGACGAAGGAGGGCCCAGTGGGCAAGCTCGACGGACGTGTAGCAGTGGTCACCGGTGCCGGTATGGGCATCGGGCGTGGAGTGGCGGGCGCGTTCGCGCGTGAAGGCGCGTCGGTGTTGGTTGCCGAGATCGACGAGGCGGCGGGGCTCGAAACCACCCAGTGGTTGCGGGACGAATGGGGCGCGGAGGCGGAATTCGTCCGGACCGACGTCACTGACAAAGCTCAGGTTGTTGCCATGGTCGACAAGTCCGTCGAGCGGTTCGGACGCCTCGACATCCTGGTCAACAATGCTTGGCGGACTTTCGGTTTCGCGCGGCTCGAGAAGATGACCGACGAGCAATTGCGCGGCGGTTTCGACATGGCAGTGATGGCGGCATTCTGGGCGATGCAGGCTGCCCTGCCGGAACTGGAGCGACACGGCACGGGTCGCGTGATCAACATGTGCAGCCTCAACGGCGTGAATGCTCACATGTACTCGGTGCAGTACAACGCGGCGAAGGAAGCATTGCGAACCCTGACTCGCACTGCTGCCCGCGAGTGGGCTCCCAAGCAGGTGAACTGCAACGTCATCTGTCCCGGTGCGCAGAGTGCGGCGTACAAGCGTGTCGCCGAAGCCAATCCGGAGAACGTGGCAGTGATGGCCGCACAGAACCCGATGGGGCGGATCGGCGATCCCCTCGACGACATCGGCCCCGTTGCGGCCTTCCTGGCAAGTGACGACAGCCGTTACGTCACCGGCAACACCCTCTTCGTCGACGGTGGTGGGCACATCAACGGCGTGCAGTGGGCGCCGACCGTCGACTGATCGACGGCGACTCGGCCGGTGTATCCGGCGTCTATTTGGCCGTGAACCCGGCGTCGACCGGCAACGCGATACCTGTGACGTATCGAGCCTGATCCGAAACCAGCCAGGCTATCGCGTTGCTGACGTCGGCAGCTTCGATCAACTCGACATTCAAGAGGTTGCCCACGTCGGCTCCGCTCGATGTCGGGGAGTCCGCAAACAGCTTCGCGACCGCGTCGTTGACGACCATCGGTGTATTCGCGCCAGTCGGGTGCACGGAGTTGACACGAATATTGTGGGGAGCAAGCCAGTGCGACCACGTGCGCCCAAGCCCCACGATGGCGTGTTTACTCGCGCAGTAGCCGTCGGATCCGCCGGTGCCGTCACCTCCACGACCGACAAGTCCCAGAGTTGATCCGGTAAGGACTATTGCGCCACCTGTACCTTGTTCGATCATCGCGGGCGCTGCGGCCTGGACGGTATTCCAGACGCCGAATAGGTTGACCTCCATCTGGTCGCGGAAGGCGCGAGCATCGTCGATATCCGGGGACATCATGCCGATACCGGCGTTGGCCAGGACGATGTCGACGCTGCCCAGCTCCGCAATTCCTTCGGATACCGCAGTTCGCAGTGCGGACAGATCGCGAACATCCACTTCTCGCGCGACGATACTTTGTCCCAGGTTCTCGACCGCTGCTGTTGTCTGCCGCAAATCGTCGGCGGTTCCCATCGGGTAGGCCACCGATTCGATCTGACGGCAGATGTCGAGCGCAATGATGTTCGCGCCCTCCTGCGCCAATCGCACGGCGTGGCTCCTGCCCTGACCTCGGGCGGCCCCGGTGATCAGTGCGGTTTTGCCTTCCAACTGTCCGGGCATGCGTGCTCCGTCCGTCGTGAATCATGACTACTCGGTCATGAGTACTGACCCGAGGGGACGGCGAAATTCGTCGCCGGCGACGTAGTCTGAGTTCAGTTACAGCGGGAACTCGCTTCGGAAGAGAAGAGGCTCGGGATGTCCGATTGGGTGAAGAAGGTCGAAGCTGAAGCCAAAGGGCTCCTCGCCGAGGCGGAAGAAGAGCTGACCGTCCTCGAAGGTGTCGACACCATAGATCCGCTTGCCGACGACGATCCGGCACCAGAAGACGGCACCAAGCCGACGTCAGACTGATCCTGCGACCCGTCGGCGCGCCTCGACACCGCTCGGTATCTCAGAACGGTGGCGGGTCGTCCCCGTAGTCGATGGGTTCTCGGCGGGCTCGCGGTGATTTCCGCCGCTTGTATTGAACGTGCTCCTCTGCTCGTTTCTGTATCCGTCGGCGCTGGCGATTGCGTTCACTCTGGATACGGGCAGCTTTGTTCTCCGCCTGGGTCCGCCGATTTCGACCGCCCTGGGGCGGTGTCGGTTCGTGCGATCCAGCCATCAATCCTGCGGGTCGCGTTCGGTAACAATGCCCGGTCGGCGACGTCAGCGACATGGTCCGATCCACGTTCGACGTGAACCGCCACCGGTCGGAATGCTTGAGGCGATGATGGTTGCGGCAGAACGCACTCATATTCGACGCGACCGTTTTACCGCCGCATTCGGGGTCGCCGTGATGGAACGGTTCATTGTGGTCCAGATCGGAATTCCAGGCCGGGACATCACAATGCAGCCATTGGCAGCTGCCCGCGATGATCCGTAACCAGGTATCGAGAACGGCGCCCGGTCGGTAGACGCGCGCCGAAGCAGGCACCGGCTCTGCGACGTCATCAGCAGGTGCTCGGACGTTTCGAATTACGGCGTCACGGGCGATATCGCGAGCATGCTCAGCGCTGATCACCCCGTACCCGTCGAGGTGGGCGGGCTCGCCGCCACCGTGCAGAGTGGAATCAGTCATCACGACGTGAACCACGGGCCGACGAACGACAACACCACCGCTACGATCCTGCGGGCAATCAGCTCGGCCACAGTTGCACGGCAAGAATTGTGATCCGTTGGTCAACTCGAAGAGCGCGTCGGCTCGTCGCTGCTCGTACGTTCGAGAGTCGTTTCGGCATACCGACATTGCCAACTCGCGTAGTCGGCCGTCGAATGCCCGAGCCTGTTCTGCCGGAACGCTTCCCAAGATCTTTGCCATCCCGTCCTCGGCAGCGCTGACCCCGACGAAGCGATCGGTGAGAGCACGGCGTCGGCGTTCTCGCATACCTTCCGGGTCCACCATCGCCACGATCCGATCGATCGCCGCTGTCAGTCGCCTTCCCGTCAAGCCCGTTCCGCCTGCTACTGGTGGGGAGAGAACCTGCTCGAGCAGTAGTCGTTCCACCTCGTCGATCAATTCGTCTTTCACGTTCGCGGTCGCGGAATCGATCAAACCAACTCGGTACAGATCCAACTCGCCACGGGCCATCGCCGCTCGAGTGCGATGCAGACGAGTCTTTAACGAGAACCCCAACCCGATCAGCTTGCCGGCAGCCGCGCGACCCATCGTCAGTGACGCACCGACTTCCGACTCCGCCAACTCGTGTGCGGTCGACGACCACGCACCACTGGCGACATGCTCCGAGCTTCGCCGCGAAAAGAACTCGGCAATCACAGCGAGCTTGCGTTCGACCAGCATCGCCTCGCATGCGTGCAGATCGGTCATGAGATCAACCAGCGCACAATCAGTTTCGGTACCGGTCAGCTGTGCTGAGATACCGAAGAGCTCTGTTGTCGGGTTGAACATGCATCCATTCTATTCGAATGTGTGTTCGATGCGAACTGAATCCTCAAATCAGTCGGAATAGTCCGAATCAGCCGAAATGCTTATTGTGCTTGCGTTTTGGATCCTGTTCATTCGAAACTCGAACGTGATTGTCGTGCCACTGTGTAAGTATCGGCTTGTGGCAGACAACGCGGTGAAACTCAGTGAACAGTCGCTTGTGCTCTTCATGGACTATGGACAGTTTTACATATACGGCGACGATGACGGTTTCGGGAGGGAAACGGACCTGCTCGAACTCGCGATGGCTTCGCGCCCTGCGTACAGTGACGGCACAGTTGTGATTGTCCTGAGCCCGCACCAGAACAACTTCAACATGCATACAACGGTCGAAGTCTGGTCCTCCCGACCCACATCCGATCGCGAGAAATGGCAGCAGGTCAGTGAGTCGTTTCTGACGGTTGGTCCGCAGGGGTCAATCAGCTTTGATTCACCTCCGGGTGGGGAGTTCATCGTCTGTGATGTACCCGAGGGGTCATATCTGGTCGAGATTGCCGGCCGCGGTTTTGTAAACTACGGCTGGCCCGGATCGACGGAACCCGGAGATGTTTGGCGGGTGCGTATGTGGCCTGCAGGTGGTGACGAGGTGCGGCCATCGCTGCAGTGGGACATGCCGGGATATGGCGTTCCTGTGGACGAACCGATACCTGAACCGATTCCTCGTCCACAACGGGACATCGAGTCGAAATGGATAACGATTTACGGCGAGAACGGCGAGCCGTCCAGGGTTGTGCAAATCAGTGACCTCCGCGCCGAAGCTGCTGAACGAGAGCGGCAGGAGTGGGGAGGAGATCCGATGCCTGAACTCGAACGATTCCAGTCCGGCAAAGAACTAGCTCGTATGGACCGACCACTTGTCGAAGCGGTCGTCCGCATGAACGTCGCGACTCTTCGTCGACTCGCGTTTTGGGCCGCTGTGCAGGCGTATGAGCATGCGGGATTAGCCGACAGGGATTGGGTTCGTCCGGCCCTCAACGCTATGCATGTGGGACAACAACTTCCGGAACCCTTCGGAAATCGCACAGCGGCATTCGAGCACCTACACGAGGAGGAATTCGGTGCGGGGACCGAGAATGTGGAGTTGGAAGTCAAGATCGAGATAGTGGACCATTCGCCGCAACCGGAGTCCAATCCGTTCGATCACGGGAATATTCATGTCCCGTCCTACGCTCTCAATGCGATTTTCGACGCGATCGAATCGGACCCGTTGACCGCAGCGGTCAATGCATTGGGAACGGCAGCAGTCACGTTCGGGAAGGATATCCGCATGTTGTTCGCGAGAGCGCGAGTTGAATTCGACCTCGAAGACTGAACCCCAAGTTATTCAAGGGACCTTCGTAGTGCGGTGAGCGGATCCGAGGCATCTCGACGCCCACGCGGACCAGGCCCTTCGGGGTTGACGAAGCGGCCCTCGTCCGAGCGAGTCCACTCGCGTACGGCCCATCTCTCCTTGATCGCCCAACGGCCGTCGCGCCGCTCCATGTGGTCGATGAACCGCGCACCACTGGTGAAGTTGATCATTCCGATGTCTTCGGGCCCGCCCCAGTGTGTGGACATCGAGTATGCCTCGCTGATCGCGTGGTCGCCGTGCAGTTCGACCAGGTGGTTGCCGATGTGGTGCATCGTGCCGCCGATCGCGGAGAGTTTTGTTGTGGCCCAGGCGATGTACTCGTCGATGGTGCCGTCGAATCCGGTGTGATGGTCGATCGCGTCCGGGTGGTAGGCGCTGCGGACGAGATCGAAGTCGAGGCGATCGATGCCGCGGCAGTACGTCAGAACCACCTCACGAATTGCCTGCTTGTCGATGAGATCCTGCAGTGCCTGGTCCATGTCACGCCTCCTTGATGCTGGTCATCCAGTCGAGTAATTCCGGTAGTTCTTCGGCAGCGCAATCGAATACGGCAGGCCGAAGCACCACGGCAGACGCGCCGCGGTCGGACCAGTCCAGGACCTTGTCAACGGTTGCCGAGAGGTCGACGGACCGATTGTCGCGCCGAACCGGCGCCGCAGACACTTGCACACGTGCGGTATCCGGCTCGCGGTCGTGGGCTTCGAACGTGTTGCGCAGCAATGTGACACTGTCGGTGAACGTTCCCAGGTCGGTCGGGTTCACGGTCCAGCCGTCGGCGACGCGTGCTATGCGGTCGAAGTTCCGCTGGCTTGGTCCGAAACCGAAGAGCACCGGTACGCGATTTTGGATCGGCAGCGGGAGGCTGTGGTAGTTCTCGAAAGCGAAGTCGCGTCCCTTGAAGGTGGCCGGTGCATTGGTCCACAGTTCGCGGCAGGCTGCGACGGTCTCTTCCATGCGCCCGAATCGCGCGTCGAAAGGCATGTTGGTGGCGGTGTATTCAGCTTCTTGCCATCCAACGCCGAAACCCATGACAGTTCGACCTTCGGACAATGAGTCGAGAGTGGCAACCTGCTTTGCAAGCAGGGCCGCCGGGCGAACAGTGGCGATCAGAACCGATACTCCGAGGCGAGCTCGTTCCGTCACCGCGGCGATCGAAGACAGAAATGAAATCGGTTCGTACCAAGGGTGATCCAACGGGAACAGAAAGTTGTGTTCGGCTACCCGCTGAGCGTGAGCGTCGGCATTGAAGCCGAGGTGGTCGCCGGTGCAGATCAGATCGATCCCGGCACTGTCAGCACGCGCGGCGAAGTCCAGGACCGGGCGGACCTTGCCGTCGAACAGGGCCTCGAGACCCAAAACGTTGACGCCGATTTCCACAGTCGTTCCTCTACAGTGCCCGCTTGGCATGAGCGGACATGTCGCCCATGTTGTCCAGACAGAAGAGCCTCGATCTGAACTGCCAGGACCCGTCGATGCACTTGAAGCGATCGAAGTAGCGCCCCGACAAAATAGGTTGCAGAGCAAGATCTTCGGTACCTTGTATGACCGTGACGTACGAGAGCGCCGTCGCTGATTCACCGTCGACCGAGATTCGCGTGTTGGTCAGCAGATGTTTGGTGCGTGGAACCGGCGGATCTCCGTACATTCGAATGAAGCCGCTGCAGGCTGCGAACACTGCGTCGGCGTCGGACGAAATGAGCGTGGTGGCAACCCCGTCCGGCCCGCACTGCCCGTAGTCGGACGAGGCGAACAATGCAGCGACTTCACGCAATCGGCCCTGATCGATCAGATGCGTGTACTCGCAGAGCAGGTCACGGATCGCCGACTCGGCGACGATCCGTGACAGCTCCGCGGTCATACGGTGATCTCGCGCCGAACCATCTTGCCGGTTGCATTGCGAGGCAGCAGATCGCTGGTGATGCGCCACTTCGACGGCACCTTGAAATAGGACAGTCGCTCGGCGGCGTAATCACGCAGCTCCGCCTCCGTTGTGGCGGCTCCGGGACGCAGGACGACCACGGCGGACACTTCCTGGCCGAGGTCGGGGTGCGGCATGCCGATGACAGCGCACTCGATCACGTCGGGGTGTTCGTCGAGCGTCTGCTCGATCTCGGTGGGGTAGACGTTCTCGCCGCCGCGCAGGATCAGGTCGGAACGGCGACCGGTGAGACGGAGACGCCCGTTCTCGATGACGCCGAAATCGCCGGTGCGGAGCCAGCGTCCGGGTGCAATTGCCGACTCGGTCGCCTCGTCGTTCTCCCAGTATCCGAGCATGACGAAGGGGCTGCGTACGCACACTTCACCTTCGATGCCGTCCGGCAGCCATTCGCCGAAGGGATCGCGAATCTCCATCGAGACGGTGATGATCGGACGCCCGAGAGTGCCTGGGAACTCTTCGAGTTCGGCGCCGACGGCGACCGCAATGGCGGTGCTGCATTCGGTGAGGCCGTAGCTGTCGACCAGAGCATTGCGTGCGAACGGCACCTGCTCCTTGAGGCGTTCCTTGAACGCGGGCGACGACGGCGCGGATGCCAGTGAGAATGCAGTCAACGAAGAGACGTCGTACTTGGCGATGTTGCCGTGCTCGAGTAGCCGCGATGCCATCGTGGGGACAGCACCCCAGTTGGTGACGCGCTCGCGTTCGACCAACCCGAGCACCTTGTCGACGTCGAAGCCGCCCTCGGTCAGGATGACGGCACTGCCCGTCGCGAGACGGGGGACCACCAGATTGTGCAGGCTGGCGATGTGGAAGAGCGGGGAGGTGAGTAGATAACGCAGTGGGCTCGGCTTGGAAGCGTCGTACTCGCGGCCGGTGAATGCAGCGCCGATCGCGTCGCTGTACTTGTGGTAGTCGACGACGGCCATCACGTTGCGGTGCGAATGGAGTGCGCCCTTGGGGCGGCCGCTGGTACCACTGGTGAACAAGATGACGGCAGGGTCGTCCTCGTCGATGTCGGTGCTCGGCACGTCGGAGCCTGCATATTCCGCGATGAGCGCGGGCAGATCCTCTTCCATGGAGAGGACCGTGATGTCTGCCGGTAGTTCGGGGAGGGCGGCGCCGCGCTTGGCGTCCACGACCAGAACCTTCGGACGTGAGAGCTCGATCCCGTGGGTGACCTCGCGCGGAACCCACCAACCGTTGAGACCGACTGCGATCGCGCCGAGCGCCTGCGTCGCGAAGAACGTCATGACCCATTCGGGAGTGTTGGCAGCGAGGATGCCCACACGGTCGCCCTTGCGGACTCCGTACTTGTCCCGCAGAGCAGTTGCCAGCGCGGCAACGGAATCGGCATGCTCGGTGAACGAGATTCGACGATCGCTGGTGACGAGATAGTCGCCGTCGCCCCAGGCGCGAGATGCCGAGATCAGTTCACCGATGGCGTGACCGCGGTTCTTCATCACAGGCATGACGGTGCCGAGAACCTCTTCTTCGACGATCTCGAATGGCCCACCTGGACCGGTGAGGCGTGAGACCGCCTGGTCCAGAAGCAACTGCGGATCTGCGGGGGCAGTCATGGAATGGCCTTTCGTATTGTGGCGCTTTTCACGTCACAAAATCTCACGAGAAAATCATATCTGTGGCGGCGGTTACCACTGAGCGAGACTGGGACCGTTCCGGCTCTGAGGCGTCGATACGTTCGAGTCGTATCGCAGTTGGAGTAATCGACATTCCGATATCGACTAGGACACAGGACACGATGACGAACACCGCCACCGAAGCATCTTCGAATGCAGCTCTTGCAGCTCCTCAGCGCGAGGACGTCGCGCAGATGTTGATCGACCGTCTCGGTGATCAGCACCTGGGTCTGCGGACGCGGACGCAGGACTGGAGCTGGGACGAGGTGGTGCGCGAGAGCGCAGCGCGCGGCTCGCTGGCGAAGTCGCTTCGCGCGCCCGGACCGTTTCACATCGGAGTTCTTCTCGAGAACGATCCGGAGTTCCTGTTCTGGCTCGGCGGCGCGGCCCTGACCGGGGCCACGATCGTCGGCATCAATCCGACCAGGCGTGGAGCTGAACTCGAGGCTGAGGTCCGGTACGTCGACTGCCAGCTGATCGTCACCGACAAAGCAGGCTACGAGAAGCTTGCCGGCCTGGACCTCGGGCTGACCGAAGATCGTTTCGTCCTGGTCGACGACGCGTCGTACCCGGACAAGATTGCAGCACATCACGTCGAGTCGCCTCAGATCGACCTCGGTGTCGACGCGTCGACGCTGTTCTTGCTTCTCTTCACCTCGGGCACCACCGGAATGTCCAAGGCAGTGCGGTGCAGCCAGGGGCGTCTGACGCGGTTGGCCTACGCGAACTGCGCCAAGTACGACATCGACCGCGACGACGTCTGCTACTGCTGCATGCCGCTCTTCCACGGCAACGCGTTGATGGCTCTGTGGGCGCCGGCCCTTTCGCAGGGAGCTACGGTCTGCCTCGTTCGTAAGTTCACCGCATCGGGATTCATGCCGGACGTTCGGTTTTACGGCGCAACATATTTCACCTACGTCGGTAAGGCCTTGGGGTATCTCATGGCGACGCCGGAACTGCCCGACGACATCGAGAACACCCTCACCCACGGCTTCGGGACCGAGGCGTCGCCGGGGGACAAGGCAGAGTTCATCCGTCGTTTCGGTGCACAGCTTTTCGAGGGATACGGTTCGAGTGAAGGTGCCGGTTCGGTGGTGCTCGATCCGAACCAACCTGCCGGCGCGCTTGGCCGTCCCGCGAGCGAGAACATCGTCATCGTCGATCCCGATACCCGCGAAGAGCGACCCCGCGCAATTCTCGACGAGCACGGTCACGTGCTGAACCCCGACGAATCCATTGGCGAGATGGTCGACAAGGCCGGATCGAAGAAGTTCGAGGGGTACTACAAGAACGAAGACGCAATTGCCGAGAAGATTCGCCACGGTTGGTACTGGACAGGCGATCTCGGCTACGTCGACGAGGCCGGCTTCATCTACTTCGCGGGACGCAAGGGCGACTGGATCCGGGTCGACGGTGAGAACACCTCGGCTTTGATGATCGAGCACATCCTGCGTCGGCACCCCAAGGTGATCGCCACGGGTGTCTTCGCGGTGCCGGATCCGCGTTCGGGTGATCAGGTCATGGCTGCGATCGAGGTCGCCGATCTCGCCGATTTCGATCCGGTCGAGTTCGCCGACTACCTTGCCGCGCAGGCGGATCTGGGTACCAAGGCAGCGCCACGATTTGTTCGCGTTTCGACCGATCTGCCCGTCACGGGCTCCAACAAGGTACTCAAACGTGAACTTCAAGCCGATCGCTGGCGGACCGACGAACCAGTGTTCCACTGGGTGGGCCGAGGCACTCCCGAATACACATTGATGACCGAAGCTGACGTGGTGAACCTGGAGAAGGAGTTCGAGACGCACGGCCGCACGCGGTTCCTGTGAGTGGAGTTGCGCTGGTCACCGGCGCTTCCCGGGGGATCGGCCGAGAGTGCGCGCTGGCATTCGCGCGCGCCGGATTCGACGTTGCAATCACTGCTCGCACCGTTCGTGAAGGAGAGGGACGGGCAGCCCCGCGAACGAGGCAAGGCGAGCAAGTGATTCCGGTGCCCGGCAGCCTGGAGACGACGGTTGCCGAGATCGAGTCCTTCGGTGTGCGCGCATTGGCGGTTCCGATGAACCTGCTCGATCTGGCGTCCGTCCGCGGCGCCGGTGAACGGGTGCTGGCCGAGTGGGGACGTGTCGACGTGCTGGTGAACAACGCCTATGCGCAGACAGTCGGAAACATGGACCGGGTGCTCGACATCGAGATCGACGACGCTCAGGCGATGGCGATCGGGAATTATCTGCACCAACTCGCTCTGGTCCAGGTGATACTCCCGTCGATGATCAAGAGCGGCAACGGCGTAGTGGTCAATCTGGCATCGGGCTCGGCGACCATGGATCCGCCTGCGCCTCCCGGCGAGGGTGGTTGGGGTCTGTCGTATGCCGCGTCGAAGGCGTCGTTCGGACGTATTGCCGGAGCGATCAACTCCGAGTACCGAGACGCCGGAATCAAAGCGTTCAACCTGAGTCCGGGATTTGTCATCACGGAATCAGGGAAAGCCCGTGGTGGCGCGGACGCAATCGTGGACGCCGGATTTGCGGCCACACCGGCATCCGTACCCGCTGCAGCGGCGGTGTGGCTTGCAACAGATCCCGATGCGGACCGGTACCTCGGTCGAGTCGTGGATGGTCCGAAATTGATGGCGACACTGGAGGAAACGGTATGAAGCTCGGCGTGGTCGTTCCGGTCGAACTGGGTCGAAGCGGAGACCCTGATTGGATTCTGCAATTCGCCCGTGCGGCCGAGTCGCTGGGTTTCGACGAGATCTCGGCAGTGGAGCACTCGGTGGTCATCGCCGACACCGAGAGCGAGTACCCCTATTCTCCGACCGGCAAATCGCATCTTCCCGATGACTGCGACATCCCGGATCCGCTCGAACTGCTTTCGTTCGTGGCGGGTGCCACAACCACCTTGGGCTTGTCCACTGGAGTTCTGGTGCTGCCCAATCACAATCCGGTAGTGCTCGCCAAACGATTGGCGACGCTCGATCGCCTTTCCGGTGGGCGATTGCGCATCTGCCTCGGCCTGGGGTGGATGAAGGAAGAGATCGAGGCGTGCGGCGGTGACTTCGAGCGCCGCGGCAAGGTAGCCGATGAGGCCATCGCGGTGATGCGCTCACTCTGGGCGGGCAAGGAAGCGGTCGATTTCGACGGCGATTACTTCTCGTTCAAGGGTGCATACAGCTGGCCGAAGCCGCACCGCGAGTCGGGAGTTCCGCTCTACATCGGTGGACACAGTCTCGCTGCTGCTCGGCGAGCAGGCCGATTGGGTGACGGTTTCCAGCCGCTGGGACTGGCCGGTGAAGATCTCGACAAGGCCGTAGCAGCGATGAAAGCTGCTGCGGTGAAGGCAGATCGAGATCCTGCCGACGTCTCGCTGGTACTCGGTGCGACACTGCCCAGGCTCGACGAAGCGAAACTCGAGTGGGCACGCGGCTTGGGAGCCGATCGAATCGTGCTGTCCGCCAGTCGTCGTGGCACGTCGCTGGAACTGATCATCGACGAGATGGCCGAATGCTCGAAGCGGCTGGGGCTCGTAGCGTAATTCGCCCCGTCTGATCAGGGATGGGCCAGCCCGTTCAGGAGCATCGCGCCGACGAAGGCTGCGTTGTCGGCCGGGCTGTCGGCTCGGCGGGTGAAGCACCGCAATAGGAGGGTGTTGGTGATTCCCGCGGCGATGTCCATCGGAGCACTGATGGTCGACAAGACTCCGTTGTCCTGGCCCCGCTGCACAATCGGCGCGATGATCGAGGGAATGTTGAGTTTCTCTTTGAGCGACAGCAGGCTCTCGGGCTCGCCGTAGGTGTCGTGGGCAACGGCAACCAGCAGTGCATCCATGAACTCTGTTTCGTCTGAGGCTAGTTGAGCGCAGCGGAGTAGGAAGTTCTCGATGATCGCGACGTCACCGAGACCGATCAGGATGTCGTCGGCAACGGTTTCTCGCAGCGAGTCCACGCGGCTCTGAAGGGCTGCCACCAGGATGTGGGGCTTGGTGGGAAACAGTTTGTTCGCGGCGGTGCGGGGAACTGCTGCAGTGTCGGCGATGTCGTTGATCTGCGTCATGAAGTATCCGCGCTTGCCGAATTCGCTACGGGCAGCGGCGAGAAACGCCGCTCGCGGATCACGCGGCAGCGGACGTGGCTCAGCGGGCTGGTCGATGGGACCGACAACGTCATCGAGGTGTTGGTGAAGGCCAGACATATCGACGACGGCGCCCAACATGGCGAGCAGCGCGTCGGACATCATGTCGGGTGAGATGGAGCGGGAATCGATGCGGCTACGAATGCGGAAACCGTCGATCACCGCGTTGAAGGTGACAGCGAAGGTCTTGGTGGTGAACGGCCTTCGGAGTGTTGCGTCGGTTTTCTCGAAAAGGGCCTCGTAGGCAGCGGACACGAGCTCGTCGCGTCGACGATATTCGTTTTCCAGAGCGGTGGAGGTTCGCCGGTGTGAGCCCGCAAAAATGTGCGAGAGAAGGCTTCTTGTAGTCGACGCGTCGCTGACGATTGCGTCGAATGCCTCTTTGACGAGAGTGGTGACCGTCGGACGAAGCGCGTCGTCGTTTGCGGCCAGCTGTGCGCGCACGGTCTGCTTCACCGTGTCTGCGCTGTGCAAGGTCGATTCGGTGAGGCTGGCGATCACGGCCTCGATGAATTCGGATTTGGTGCGGAACTTGCGGAAGAACGTAGCCTGCGACGCTCCGGCTTGGTTGACGACCTGTTCGCTCCGAAGTCCGCGTTCGAGAATGTCCTGAGGGGCCTCGACGAGCGACGTCACGCCGGCGTCGATGAGCAGCACGGTGGTGGCGTCGCGATCAGTCATCGTCAGTCCTTCGGTCGATCGGCAGTCTCGCCCGCATATAACGGGCAAACAAGACTTTATCGAGGTCAAGGCCTGCGTGGGTGCTGTTCTGAGAGTGTTTGCTCTCGCGCGAGAGTTTCCCCAGTCAACAAATGGAGTGACCCGGCGACCTCGCTCCGTTTTCATGGAATTCGACCGCGCCAAACAAGGCCTGGAAGTAAAGGACACGAGCGATGAAGACTACTGAATCACCGAGCCTCAGTAGGCGTGAAGTACAGGTGCTGTTGACCTGGATTCGATGCGACTCGAAAGCTGAAGTCTCGCGTGAGTTGTACATCGCGGAGGGAACGGTGAATACGCACCTCGCTCGTATTCGAGGGAAGTACGACGGAGTGGGCCGGACAGCCCCGACAAAGATGGCACTGCTTGCGCGGGCACTGCAGGACGGGTTGATCGCAATCGACGAACTCTGATCGAAGCGCGAGCGATCGGGTGCGTCGATCCGGGAAGTCAGTCGAGGGCGGTGGCGTCGGTTGTCGGCGTCTTGGTGCCGGGAGTCGCTTCGATGTCGAGAACGACCTGGCTGTCGGTGGCTTCTTCGGGGAAGACGTACCGACGCATGGCCCACCAGCGGAAGGCCGTCGCCAGCAGGGTCCCGATGATCGATCCGCTGATGAAGTCCGCGAAGTTTTCCATCAACACCGACACCTCGGGTTGACGCAGATGGAACACGTACCGGGAGGTCCAGAGTGGTACCTGGTTGATGGCCAAACCGATACCCGCGACGATGAAGAACAGAGCGGCCTCGTGATGGCGCTGTCGACCACCGCGCTGAGCAAACGACCATTCGCGGTTGAGGACGTAGGACAGAACCGTCGCGATCAGGACCGCAAGGATGTTGGCCGTCACCGGGTGCTGAGGCAGAACCGTCCACTTGATGCCGAAGAACAGCACCGTGGTGACGATGAAGGCGATGCCGCCGACCACCAGGAACTTGAGCATTTCTGCGTGCGGCAGGACGCGCACGAGAACCCGCTCAGGAAGCCTATTGACCATCTTTTCGACAAACGCCATTGTTCGAGGCTAACCCTGAATACGACCGACGGCACAAATCGTCGATGCCCGTGTCGGCAAGATCATCAGAATCCGTACCCGAGAATTGCGGGCTTCTCTGCGTTGAAAGCGAAGTCGAAATTCCGGATCTCCCGCGGATCGGACGCGTGGAGTCGGTGCGCCGCCGCGAAGGTCTTGGCCTGGTGCTCGCCCAGGTACAAGCTGCTCAGGACGTCAGAGGGCATCGTGATCGCAGGCACCGCGTCAGTGGCCGTACAGGTGGCCTTGCCGCCCTTGACCTGAAGTGCGAAAGTTCCGCCGGCCTTCAGGAACGGATCTTCGACCTTGATGACTGTGTCCAGGTCAGCAGCATATTCACGAGCCTCGAGAGCCGCGGGAACGTCCATGATGCGCAGCCACAGTCGATCGGAGCGCGTCGTCGTCCGGGCAAGGCGGTAGTCCGTGAGCATCAGCCGGAGTGGATCGGCAGGATGCTGGCGTGTCTCGATCCGGGTGACGAGGTCGAGGCCGCAGATCGTGCGCCACAGCGCCGCGTGCGCATCTTCGGTGATCGTCACGAACTCGTCGATCCGGGCGATGCTGTCGCGGCCCTCGCTCGTGTGCCGGTAAGCGATGTATCCGTCCGCGTGTGTCAGAAAGAACAGTCCGGAGGCGCCGTCACGATCCTCGGACGGGTCGGCGAACATGTGGTCCCAGAGTGGTTGCGGACGGACCTGCGCGCCGGGAGTCTGCAGTCGCCAGCGGTCGTAGATCTCGGGAAGAAGCGTCGAGGCAGCTTTGATGTCGACGATGGACACGCCACCATTGTCGGGCACCTCGGGGCGGAATCGTGCGAAGCGGCGATCGAGGGTGATGCCTTCGCTGAAGGTGGCCGGGCCGTATCCGAAGCGGTTGTAGATGCCGGCCTCGCTGGCCGTCAGGGCGGCAAGCGGTGCTCCGGTCGACTCGATGTGGGCATGAAGCGCAGTGAACATCGAGCGTAGGACGCCACGACGACGGTGAGTCGGGGCGACGGATACCCAGGTGATTCCGCGCGTGGGGAGTTGGCGTCCGCCGGGCACGGTGAATTCCATGTCGATTTCGATGGCCACGCCGACGGGTAGGTCACCGTCGACGGCAAGGATGATGTCCTCGGGCTTGTAGAGCGCCTTCGTCAGTTCGCTGACCGCGGGAGACGGGTGAAAACCGAACCCCACCGAGTCGAGTAGTTGGAGAGCCGGCCAGTCACTCTCGGTTGCGGTGCGGATGGTGATCTTGTTTTCGGGGCTCACGTGTATCGACTCTGGCATAGATTGCACGAAGACGCACATGAATATCGGGGCTGACGTTTCCGCACCGGCTCCCAGGGGTACCGCCCGACGGACCAGTCCTGCGGCACGGAGAAAACCGATACGGAGAAACACTGTGGCGATCACCGACATCAAGGAATATGCCCATCTCACCGAGGAAGACGTCGAGGCACTCGGGCGCGAGCTGGATGCCATTCGGCTCGACATCGAAGAGAAGCGCGGCGCGCACGATGCTCGATACATCCAGCGGACGATCGCGTTTCAGCGCTCTCTGATGGTGGCCGGCCGCATCGTCTTGTTCGCCAGCAAGAAGAAGCCTGCCTGGATTCTGGGGACTGCGCTCCTGGGGGTCGGCAAGATCATCGAGAACATGGAACTCGGCCACAACATCATCCACGGCCAGTGGGACTGGATGAACGATCCCGAGATTCACTCGAGCAACTGGGAGTGGGACAACACCTGCCCGTCCTCGGGATGGAAGCACTCGCACAACTTCACCCATCACAAGTTCACCAACATCGTCGGACTGGACAACGACGTGGGCTACGGAATCATGCGCGTCACGCGCGATCAAAAGTGGCACGCCGACTACCTCTTTCAACCGATCACGAATTTTGTGCTCGCGACCCTCTTCGAGTGGGGAGTGGCACTGCATCACCTCGAAACGGACAAACTCCGTAAGGGTGAGGTGAAGTGGTCCGAGAAATCGGAGATGGCCAAGGACGTCGGTAAGAAGATCGCGCGTCAGGTGGCGAAGGATTACATCCTGTTCCCCGCCCTGACCGGCCCGGCGTGGAAGACCACGTTGACGGCCAACGCCGTTGCGAACCTCATCCGAAACTACTGGAGTTACGCTGTCATCTTCTGCGGGCACTTTCCCGACGGTGCAGAGAAGTTCACGCTCGAGGAATTCGAGAACGAATCCCGCGCTCAGTGGTACCTACGACAGATGCTGGGCTCCGCCAACTTTCACGCCGGTCCCGTCATGGCCTTCATGAGCGGCAACCTCTGCTACCAGATCGAGCATCACTGCTTCCCGGACCTACCAAGCAATCGGTACTCCGAAATCGCGGTGCCGCTGCGCGACCTGTGTGACAAGTACGACCTCCCGTACACCACCGGGCCGCTGTGGAAGCAGTACGGATTGACTCTGCGCACCATCTGGAAGTTGTCGCTGCCCAACAGGTTTCTCTCCGCTTCCCAGGACGACGCTCCGGAGACGCACTCGGAGTTGAAGTTCCGCATCCGAGGCGGAATCAAGGAAGTGTTCGGCGTCGATCCGCAGACCGGTAAGCGGCGCGGACTGCGAACAGCGATCGCGATGGTCTCGAGCTGATCAGTTACCGCTTGTGCGCCATTGAACGAACCACGAGATCGCCGGTCGACTGGATTGCCTGCACCAGCACGATCAAGATCACGACAGCGACGAACAGCACCGGGGTGTTGAATCGTTGGTAGCCGTACTTGATTGCGAAGTCGCCGAGTCCACCGGCGCCGATGGCACCTGCC
>NZ_CAURKP010000022.1:0-50998 GCF_963525155.1 uncultured Rhodococcus sp. | reverse complement strand
CGTCGACGCACCGTCGTGCGTCTCACCGATCTTGTGGTTAATACCGGTGTAGAACAGGATGCGCTCGGTGGTGGTGGTCTTGCCGGCATCGATGTGCGCCATGATGCCGATGTTGCGGACCTTGTTCAGGTCAGTCAGCACTTCCTGTGCCACAGGTTTCTTCCCCGCTCGTTGCTTGGTTTTCGGGTGTCGGCCTTATCGGTGTGTTCCACCGTCAGGGCCATGGTCTTTCAATTATGTCTCTGCCGAGGCGAACCTGGCCACCTGCGTCCGGAATCCGTCGCGATGATCAGGCCGCCAACGGCGACAAGCGTCGGAGCCCCACCCGATGGCAGTTGCTCCGACGCTTTACATCACCAGCGGTAGTGGGCGAATGCCTTGTTGGCTTCGGCCATCTTGTGAGTGTCTTCGCGACGCTTCACAGCTGCACCGAGGCCATTGCTGGCATCGAGGAGCTCGTTGGCGAGACGCTCGACCATGGTCTTCTCACGACGTGCACGCGAGAAGGTGACCAGCCAGCGCAGTGCCAGCGTGGTGGAACGACCGGGGCGAACCTCGACCGGCACCTGGTAGGTAGCGCCACCGACGCGGCGGCTACGAACCTCGAGTGCAGGCTTGACGTTGTCCAGGGCGCGCTTGAGGGTGACGACCGGATCGGTGCCGGTCTTCTCGCGTGCCTGCTCGAGAGCCTGGTACACGATTCGCTCTGCGGTGGACTTCTTGCCGTCCAGCAGGATCTTGTTGACGAGCTGCGTCACCAACGGGGAACCGTAAACCGGGTCGTTGATGAGCGGGCGCTTCGGAGCGGGGCCCTTACGTGGCATTAGCTCTTCTCCTTCTTGGCGCCGTAGCGGCTGCGTGCCTGCTTGCGACCCTTGACACCCTGGGTGTCGAGGGAGCCGCGGATGATCTTGTAACGGACACCCGGGAGGTCCTTCACACGACCGCCACGGACGAGCACCATGGAGTGCTCCTGAAGGTTGTGACCTTCACCGGGGATGTACGCGGTGACCTCGACCGAAGTCGTGAGGCGAACACGTGCGACCTTACGGAGCGCGGAGTTCGGCTTCTTGGGGGTGGTGGTGTACACGCGAGTGCACACGCCACGACGCTGCGGGCTGCCCTTGAGGGCTGCCGTCTTGACCTTGGCGGTCTTGTCGCGGCGACCCTTGCGGACCAGCTGGTTGATGGTTGGCATTTACCGGCTTTCTTGTGACGAACAGACTGCTCGAGCGAACTCGGGCCGTTCGAAAACGTGGCTGTTCTGAAATTAGGGATCTAGCAGTTGGAGCAAGAGAGCTGCTGCTCCTCACCCACCTCAGAGTCTGTACTCAGCACTTTCATGCCGCGCACCGCCCCCGAGGTCGGGCGTGTCGCATACCCCCACACAGGCAGCCGGATGCTCGTTCATCAGCAGTTTCTGCTCGAACGCGCGCACGGCAATACCTAGCTAGGCACACAGATCGGCCCGGGCATGCCGGACACGACCCATAACGATACCTGTCGGCGCGCCACGAGGTCAAAGCGAGGCCACGGTGATAGTGACCTCACGCTCTGACCAGACACTCTGGCTGCACACTCAGACCACGCCGCCGGACCGGTCGCGATCAGATGCTGCGGTTCAACGTCAACGCGCCGAGCTTTGCCGCAGCCTCGCACGGATCCGCGCCGCCTTGCGGCTCGGTGACCCACCAACCGAACACTCCCCCGGCCGGTGCGCTCGCGCTCACCCCGCAGCTCTGCGGATCGGCCGGCTGGCGAACCTGGTACCCGCCACTGCCGTTGATGTCGATTTTCGCCACCACGTATCCCAGGTGCTCGAATGCAGCGCGCTCGTGATCGAGGGTGCCCGTCTCGAACCAGTTGAAGGTGATCTTGATCGGACCCGCGGCTCCGATGCCGTCCCAACGGCAGATAGCGCCGAAGAACCCACGCCCGACGGCGTCGGCACCCACTGCGCCGGCGATCTGCTCGTCGGTGACGGCTTCGCATTCTTGGAGGACGTTCGCGAATTCCTGGCTGTCACTACCGCCGTAGCTGCCCTCCGCACGGGGAGTCCCGGTGACCACCGAGCCGCAGCCTGTCAGCAGAACCAGCGACCCCGCCAAGGCGAGTCCGATCCTTATGCGCGTCACGGCGCCCTCGAACTTCACTGTGCCCTCGAAACTGTTTTTTCCATCAGATCCCGCGCCACCGTGCATGGATCCGCGGTCGGTGGCAACAGACCGTAGGTGATCGACCAGTGCACGAAGTCTCCGCCGAACGCGATACCCAACTCGCACAACGAACCTGCCGTGGACGCGATGAAGCCCTGGTGCCCACCGATCGTGATGTCGTCGGCAGGACGTCCGAGCAGGTCGGACCCGGCCCGTTCGCGGCCGATCGGGCTACCGCGGTACCAGGAGAAACTGACGCTCGGACCGTTCGAACCGGCGACTTCCCACTGGCAACCGACGCCGTTGCGCGTCGTCGTCGCAAAAGCGCCGAGATTGAAGGCGTTGACAACTTCCTCGTCGGTCACCGAGCCGCATTCGGCGAACATCGGGCCCGGATCCGTAGGTGCGAGTGCCTGCGAACCCGCACCGTCGCCCGGCTGATCGACGGACCCGTCGCCGGAGCTGCAGCCGACCACGGCCGAGAGCACGGCAGCCGAGACCAATACGGAAGTCCCGATCGAAGTGAGAGTGCGTGCGGCCATGGAGCCGACTGTACTTCTCGGTGGCCCCCGACACACGCCACGTGCGCGTCGCGCGCATCGGTGGCGGCCCCGCCGCTACCGATTCAGGGAGTTGCCACCGGTACCCGAACAAGCGTGGAATCCAATTGCGCCGCCCACTGTTTGACCACCTCGGTGCGTCGGCGCGAGTCGTCTGTCAAGACATCAGCCAGCCCCAGCCCGCGGGCCAGGTCCAGGGTCGCCTGTACCAAGCGGTGCGTCACCGGGTCGGAGTCGTCGACACCCAGACTTTCGACTGCCATGCGGTGCGCGATGCGCCCGAATCGTTCCTCGAGGGGCAGTACGCGGGCACGCAGGGCGGGGTCGGAGGCAGCGGCCGTCCACACCTGCAGTGCTGCTTTGAACAGAGTCCCGGTGTAGTACTCCACCAACCGCGAAATGATCGCCTCGGTTCGTCCGGCACCCACCGGAAGGTCGGTCGATTCCTTTCGTGCCTGATCCATCCGGGCGTCGAACATCACCTCGAGCGCCGCGGTGATGAGGTCCTCGCGGGTCGGGAAGTGATGCTGCATGGCGCCTCTGGACACCCCGGCACGCTGCGCGACGACGCTCATCGTCGTTGCGCTCCACCCGAGTTCGGCGAGACACTCCACAGTCACTTCGAGCAGGTGGGAGCGCGTGACTCGACTTCGGTCCTGCTTGGGCTCTCGAGTCATCGCGCCGCCATCCCTTCTACTTCTGTGTTCCAGCGCTTCTGTGTCCCAGCTGCGCAGTTTCTACTGCGCCCAGGCCGCTGGACGCTTCTGCAAGAAAGACATCATGCCCTCACGAGCCTCGTCAGAGGAAAACAGCCGAGCCGACTGCGCGATCATCTCCTCGCCGTCCCGGTCGAATCCGGCCAGGACCGAACGCGTCGTGATCCACTTGGATTCCGCAAGCCCCTGCGGTGAACATTGACGCAAGGTGCCGAGCAGTTCGGTGATCGACTCCCCCGTGTCCTGCGACGCGGCGGTGACGAGTCCGATGGCTTCGGCCTCGTGCTGGCCGAACTTCTCTCCGGTGAGCAGGTAACGGCTCGCAGATCGCTGGTCGAGCCTCGGCAGGACCGTGAGCGAGATGATGGACGCCGCCAAACCCAACCGTGATTCCGTCACCGCGAAGGTGCTCGCCGGTCCGGCCACGACGATGTCGCACGCCCCGACAAGACCCATGCCTCCGGCCCGGACGTGACCGTCGATCCGTCCGATCACCGGCTTGGGGAGTTCGAGAATGCTGCGTAAGAGTGTCAGCATCCCCCGTCCTCGTTCTTTGACGGCGTCCTCCGGAGATGCGGACGAACCGGAGGCCTCACTGAGATCGGCTCCCGCACAGAATGTTCCACCGGTGTGGGTGAGTACCACCGCTCGAACTGCCGGATCGGCGGCAGCCGACGTCAACCCAGCCTGCAACTCCGTGACCAACCGCGTCGAAATCGCGTTGCGGTTGTGGGGTGAGTCGAGAGTGATCGTGGCAGCACCGCCCGATACTTCGTACCGTACGTATGGCTTGTCCTGATCCGTCATGAGTCGCCTCTTCCTAGTAGGACCGTGGCAGACCGAGGGAATGCTGTGAGACGAAGTTGAGGATCATCTCGCGGCTCACCGGCGCGACGCGGGCGATGCGTGCCGCACCGAGCATGGCGGCCAGTCCGTATTCCTTCGTCAGTCCTGCGCCGCCATGCGTCTGGATCGCCTGATCGAGCGCCTTGATGCTGGCTTCGGCGGCGGCGTACTTTGCCATGTTCGCGGCTTCGGCAGCACCGAAATCGTCACCGCTGTCGTAGAGCACCGCGGCCTTCTGCATCATCAGCTTGGCGAGCTCGAGTTCGATCTTCACCTGCGCGAGTGGATGCGAAATACCTTGGTGCGCACCGATCGGCGTCTTCCACACCGTGCGCTCGTTGGCGAACTTCACTGCGGCGTTCAGGGCGTAACGGCCCATGCCGATGGCCATCGACGCGCCCAGGATGCGCTCGGGGTTGAGGCCGGCGAACAACTGCATCAGGGCGGCATCGGCTTCGCCGACCAGAGCGTCGGCCGGCAGACGGACGTCGTCGAGGAAGAGGATGAACTGGTGGTCGGGTTCGATGATGTCCATCTCCATCTGCGTCTTCACGAATCCGGGAGAATCCGTGGGGACGATGAACAGAGCGGGCTTGAGCTTGCCCGTCTTGGAGTCCTCGGTGCGCGCAACGACGAGGACCGCGTCAGCCTGATCGACACCCGAGATGTAGATCTTGTTGCCGCTCAGGATCCAGTCGTCACCATCCCTGCGTGCCGTCGTGGTGATCTGATGAGAGTTGGAACCAGCGTCGGCCTCGGTGATTCCGAACGCCATGATCTTGGAGCCGTCGGCGAGGCTGGGTAGCCACTGCTGCTTCTGCTCCGCCGTGCCGTACTTGCCGATGATGGTGCCGCAGATGGCCGGGGATACGACAACCAGGAGCAGACCGGCACCCTGCGCCGCCAATTCCTCCTGCACCAGCGCGAGTTCGTAGATGCCTGCACCGCCGCCGCCGTATTCCTCCGGCAGGTTGACGCCCAGGAATCCGAGTTTGCCCGCCTCGTTCCACAATTCGGTGAGCGGCTCCCCCTTTCGCGCCTTGGGCAGCACGTAGTCGACGTAGTTGAAGCGCTCACCCAGTTTGGAAACGGATGCCCGCAGTTCCTTCTGCTCTTCGGTTTCGATGAAACTCATCATGCTTCCTCTTCTGTAGCGGGTTCTTCCACACGTGCGAGTACCGATCCGACCTCGACCTGCTGGCCGACGGCGACCGGAAGTTCCACCAGGACACCGGCAGTCGGCGCGGTGACGGTGTGTTCCATCTTCATGGCCTCCAGCCACAGAATCGGCTGGCCGGCGGTGACGGTGTCACCGAGTGCGGCACCGAGGCGGATGACCGATCCCGGCATCGGAGCGAGCAACGAACCGGCGGCGACTTCTGCCGACGGATCCACGAAGCGCGGTGCTGCCGTCAACGCGACGGGTCCGAGCGAGGAGTCGACAAAAATCTCACTCCCGTAGGCCGCAACGTCGAACGAGCGCTGTACTCCGCTCTGCTCGAGCACTACCCGGGTCGCAGTTGCCGATACCAGGCGCACGTCGTCGAAGCCTTCTGCACTCAGCACGCCGCTTCGGCTCAGGGAGTAGCGGACGTCGTAGTCGCCCGACGCAGTGGAATAGCTCTTGCTCTGCGGCTGCGACGGGAGGTTGCGCCACCCGCTGGGCAAGCGGCCGATGACGCGGGCCGACGCCCGGTTGTGCGCGGCATCGGCAAGTGCCGCCGCCAACGCCGAGAGTCTTTCGGCGTCGGTATCGGCCAAGGGCGTAGACAGCTTCTCGAGGTCGTGAGTCTCGAAGAAGGCAGTGTCGGTGTCTCCGGCAATGAAGGCGGGGTGGGCCAGGACGTTGACGAGCAGGTCGCGGTTGGTGCGCAGCCCATGAATCCTGGTGCGCGCCAGCGTCGATGCGAGCAGCCGGGCAGCTGCGGTCCGCGTCGGCGCGTACGAGATGACCTTGGCCAACATCGGGTCGTAGTGGACGCCGACAACACTGCCGTCGACGACGCCGGAGTCGAGGCGAACGCCCTGCTCACGCAGAACACTGAATTCTTGCGGGTCACCGGGCAACTCGATGTGGTGGACGGTTCCGCTCTGCGGCTGCCAGTTCTTGGCGGGGTCCTCGGCGTACAGGCGCACTTCGATCGAATGCCCACGGATCTCCGGCTGATCGTCCGGAAGTGCTTCACCTGAAGCGACCTGCAATTGCAGTTCCACCAGATCGAGTCCAGTGGTGCACTCGGTGACCGGATGCTCCACCTGCAAACGCGTGTTCATTTCGAGGAAGTAGAAGTCGCCCTTCTCGTCGGCGAGGAACTCGACGGTTCCTGCGCCCTCGTAACCGATGGCGTTGGCTGCGAGCCGCGAGGCGTCGAACAGCTTGTCGCGCATGGCGGGGATGCGTTGCACGAGCGGCGACGGGGCCTCTTCGACCACCTTCTGATGCCGACGCTGGATCGAGCACTCGCGCTCCCCCACCGCCCACACCGCACCGTGGCGGTCGGCCATGACCTGGACCTCGATGTGCCGACCGGTCTCGAGGTAACGCTCACAGAAGACTGTCGGGTCGCCGAAAGCGGACTGCGCCTCACGCCGCGCCGCTTCCAGTTCGCCGTCCAGCGCCGACAATTCACGAACGACACGCATTCCGCGTCCGCCGCCGCCCGCCGACGCCTTGATCAGCACCGGCAGATGAGCCTCGGTCACCGCGGCGGGATCGAGTTCGGAGAGCACCGGCACTCCGGCGGCGTCCATGATCTTCTTGGACTCGACCTTCGACCCCATGAGCTCGATGGATTCGACGGGCGGGCCGATCCACGTCAGTCCCGCGTCGATGACGCTGCGCGCGAACTCCGCGTTCTCGGAGAGGAATCCGTATCCGGGGTGAATCGCGTCGGCGCCCGAAGCCTTGGCGGCGGCGATGACGAGCTCACCCCGCAAGTAGGTCTCGGCAGGCGTGTTACCCGGCAGGCGAACCGAAGCATCGGCTTCGGCGACGTGCGGGCTGTCGGCATCTGCGTCGGAAAATACCGCGACCGTGCCGATTCCGTTCTTGCGGCAGGTTGCAAAGACACGGCGGGCGATTTCGCCACGATTGGCGACCAGTACTGAAGTGATTGTCACGGCGTGCCTCACATACGGAAGACGCCGAAGTTCTCGGTGCCTTCGATCGGGGCGGTGGCGATGGCCGACAGGCACATTCCCACCACGGTGCGGGTGTCTCGGGGATCGATGACGCCGTCGTCGTACAGACGACCCGACAGGAACATCGGAAGTGACTCGGCCTCGATCTGGTTCTCGATCATCGCGCGCATGCCGGCGTCGGCCTGCTCGTCGAATACCTGGCCGCGCGCCTCGGCAGCAGCGCGTCCCACGATGGAGATGACGCCGGCGAGCTGCGCACCGCCCATGACGGCGGACTTGGAACTGGGCCACGCAAAGAGGAACCGCGGATCGAACGCGCGTCCGCACATACCGTAGTGACCGGCGCCGTACGACGCTCCGAGCAGGATCGAGATGTGCGGAACCTTGGAGTTGGCAACCGCATTGATCATCATCGATCCGTGCTTGATCATGCCGCCCTCCTCGTATTCCTTACCCACCATGTAGCCGGTGGTGTTGTGCAGGAACAGCAACGGCGTGTTGGAACGATTGGCGAGCTGGATGAACTGCGTGGCCTTCTGTGATTCCTCACTGAAGAGCACTCCACGTGCGTTCGCCAGGATGCCGATCGGGTAGCCGTTCAGCTCTGCCCACCCGGTCACGAGGGAGGAGCCGTAGAGCGGCTTGAACTCGTCGAAGTCGGAACCGTCGACGATACGGGCGATGACCTCACGCGGATCGAACGGGATCTTCAGGTCGGCCGGAACGATGCCGAGCAACTCTTCCGGATCCTCGAGCGGTTCGATGATCTCCGCGCGCGGCGCCGGCCCCTTCTTGGTCCAGTTGAGCCGCTTGACGATCGAGCGCCCGATGCGGATCGCGTCCTGCTCGTCGGCGGCGAAGTAGTCGGCCAACCCGGACTTGCGAGCGTGCATTTCGGCGCCGCCGAGTGCCTCGTCGTCGGATTCCTCACCGGTGGCCATCTTGACCAGCGGCGGGCCTGCGAGGAACACCTTGGAGCGTTCCTTGATCATCACGACGTGGTCGGACATGCCCGGGATGTACGCACCGCCGGCCGTCGAGT
The DNA here is from genome assembly GCF_963525155.1 of uncultured Rhodococcus sp. NCBI lineage: Bacteria > Bacillati > Actinomycetota > Actinomycetes > Mycobacteriales > Nocardiaceae > Rhodococcus > uncultured Rhodococcus sp. The sequence continues at coordinate 42,537 of NZ_CAURKP010000022.1, read as the reverse complement.
TACCTAAGACCAGTGCAATGGTGGGGATTCCGGCTGCGGACAGCTGAGTGAGGTCACGGAACATACGCCCGCCCGGGATGAACACCTCTTTCTGCGTCGGCAAGTCTGCGCCGCCGGACTCTACGAGGGAGATCACAGGGAGGCGGTTCTGCATGGCGATATCGTTGGCCCGGAAACCCTTACGCAGCGTCCACGGATTGCTGGTGCCGCCGCGCACGGTGGGATCGTTGGCGACGATCAGGCATTCGACACCTTCGACGACGCCGATACCGACCACGGTGCTGGCTCCGACCGGGAAGTCACTCCCCCACGCAGCGAGGGGACACAGTTCGAGGAACGGTGAATCCTGATCGAGCAGGAGTTCGATCCGCTCGCGTGCCAGGAGCTTTCCCCGCTTGTGGTGCCGCTCGGTGTACTTCTCGCCGCCACCCGCCAACGCCTTGGCGTGCTCGACCTCGATCTCGGCGAGCTTGGTGTTCATGGTCGATGTTGCGGTCTTGTACACCTCGGAATTGGTGTCCAGTGTTGACCGGATGACACTCATGACTGATACCCCAATCGCTTGGCCGCGAGGCCGGTGAGGATTTCGGTGGTTCCGCCACCGATTCCCAGAATTCGCATGTCCCGGTACTGCCTCTCCACTTCGCTTTCCTGCATGTATCCGAGGCCGCCGAACAGCTGAACAGCTTGGTTCGCAACCCATTCGCCCGTCTCGACTGCCGTGTTCTTCGCAAAGCACACCTCGGCGATCAGATCGCCGTCACCGGCCATGTACCGCTCGATCACCGAGTGCGTGTACACCTTGGCGACGTCGATCTTGCGGGCCATCTCGGTGACGGTGTTCTGGACGGCCTGCCGACTGATCAGGGGGCGACCGAAAGTCTCACGGGCGCGGCACCATTCGAGCGTCAGCTCCAGGCAACGTTCTGCACTGGCATACGCCTGCGCGGCGAGCGCTACCCGCTCGGAGACAAATGCCTGGGCGATCTGCGCGAAGCCGCTGTTCTCTGCGCCGACCAGATTCTCCACCGGAACCCGGGCGTCGACAAAGGAGAGTTCCGCGGTATCGGATGCGCGCCAGCCCATCTTCTCGAGTTTGCGCGAGACGGTGAATCCCGGTGTGCCCTTCTCGATCACGAGCAGTGAGACACCACCCGCGCCGGGACCGCCGGTGCGCACCGCTGTGACGACGAAGTCCGCTCGAACGCCGGAGGTGATGAACGTCTTGGCGCCGTTCACGACGTAATGGTCGCCGTCGCGCTTGGCCGTAGTTGTCAGGTGCCCGACGTCGCTGCCTCCGCCGGGCTCGGTGATGGCGAGCGAGCCGATCTTGTCGCCGCGCAGGGTCGGCTTGACCCACTTCTCGATCTGCGCCTCGTCGCCGGCCGCAATCAGGTGCGGCACCGCGATGCCGCAGGTGAAGAGCGATGCGAACAGCCCGCCCGATGCACCTGCCTGATGCATCTCCTCACAGATCACGATGGAGTCGACGGCGTCGCCGCCCTCACCGCCGGCCGATTCGGGTGCGCTGGCCCCGAGGAGCCCGAGAGCGCCTGCCTTGCGGTGCAATTCGCGCGGAATCTCGCCGTCGCGCTCCCACTGCGTCAGATGCGGCAGAATCTCCTGGTTCACGAATCCGCGTACGGTCTCGCGAAGCGCAAGCCTTTCCGGTGTGGTCCACACGGTCACCGTGAATCCTCTTTCTCGTCAGTTACGGGGAGTAGCGAAATCGGGATGTCGATGTGGCGCGAACGCAGCCATTCACCAATTCCCTTGGCCTGCGGATCGAACCGCGCCTGCGAGGCGACACCCTGACCGAGAATTCCCTCGATCACGAAGTTGACGGCACGAAGGTGCGGAAGCTGGTAGCGAGTGACGTTCAGGTCTGCTGCTTCCGGTAGCAGTTCCTTGAGCATCTCGACGGTCAGTGTGTGCGCCAACCACTTCCACTGATCGTCCGTGCGAACCCAGACGCCGACGTTGGCATTTCCGCCCTTGTCGCCGCTACGGGCACCGGCGATCGTGCCGAGTGATACCGAAAGCGACGTCTGTGGCGGCAACGGCTCCGGACGCTCCGGTTCGCCGACGGGTTCGAGGTCCTGCGTCAACGTGGACGGAGCGATGTCCACGCGCGTGCCGTCCGGCAGTACGGCCACGTGCGGCACCGATCCCGCGTCGACGTAGCCGGGGGTGAACACTCCGTACGGTTGGCCGTTGCTCGGCGGAGCCGTCAGCGAGAAGCCGGGGTAGCTGGCAAGTGCCATTTCCACCGCAACCGCGGAGAAGGGGCGACCGATCACCTTGGGGTCGGAATCGCGAACCACGCAGCGCAGCAACGCACTCGCGGTTTCCTCGGTGTCGGAATCCGGATGATCCGTGCGAGCGAGAGTCCAGACCAGTTCGGCGGGCTTCTTCGTCAGCCAGGATTCGAGCTGAGTCTTCGCCAGATCGGCCTTGGCCTCGATGTCGAGACCCGTGAGGATGAAGGTGGCCTCGTTACGGAACCCGGCCAGCGTGTTCAGCGAGACCTTGTACTGCGGCGGCGGAGCCTCGCCCGTGACGCCGCTGATCAACACCCGATCCGGGCCTTCCTGGGTGAGCACTGCGTTGTCGATGCGGGTCGTCACGTCCGGGCCTGCATAGCGTCCACCGGTGATCTCGTACAACAGCTGCGCCGTCACCGTGCCGACGCTCACCTCGCCGTCCGTTCCGGCATGTTTGGTGATGACCGAGGATCCGTCCGCGTTGATCTCGGCGATCGGGAATCCAGGCCTACCCAAGTTGGGAATCTCTGTGAAGAACGCGTAGTTGCCGCCGGTGGCCTGGGTTCCGCACTCGATGACGTGGCCCGCCGCGACAGCACCGGCAAGCTGATCGAAATCATCTCGCTTCCAACCGAAATGGTGAGCAGCCGGACCGACGATCACCGAAGCGTCGGTGACCCGTCCGGTGACCACGACATCGGCGTCGGCCGACAATGCTTCGACGATGCCCCAGGCGCCGAGGTACGCGTTGGCCGTCAGTGGGGAGCCGAGTCCGAGTTCGTCTGCCCGAGAGATCAAATCGTCACCCTCGACGTGGGCGATCTTTGCGTTCAACCCCAGCTTGGTGTTGACCTCGCGCAACGCGTCGGCCAGTCCGGCGGGATTGAGACCGCCTGCATTCGCGACGATCTTCACCCCCTTGTCGAGCGCAAGGCCGAGCGTGTCCTCCACCTGCCGCAGGAACGTCTTCGCGTAGCCGAGCGACGGGTCCTTCATCCGATCCCGCCCGAGGATCAACATCGTCAGTTCGGCCAGGTAGTCGCCGGTCAGGTAGTCGAGTTCGCCGCCCTCGAGCATCTCGCGCATCGCCGAGACGCGGTCGCCGTAGAACCCGGAGCAGTTACCGATCCGTACCGAACTCATTTGCCCACCTTCGATGCTCGTCCCTCACCGCTGGATCCGACGGCGGCTCGTCCCTCACCGCTGGGTCCGGCAAAGGCCTGCGCGAACCCGAGCCACTCGTCCGCGTCGGCACCCACGGCGACCAGATCGAGATCGGCGCGATTGGCACGCTGGGTGACCAGCAAGCAGAAGTCCAACGCCGGCCCGGTGACCTTCTGCGGCGCATCTTCCGGCCCCCAGGTCCAGAGCGACCCGTCCGGCGCGGTCAACTCAACCCGGAAATCGTCGGCGGGCGGCGTCTTCTCGTTGACCGAGTACGCGAAGTTTCGCGTCCGCACACCCAGGTGAGCGATGTTCTTGATGCGCGCCGTCGGAGCGCGTTCGACGCTGAGTGCGTCGGCAACGTCCTGCCCGTGCGCCCACGTCTCCATCAGTCGCGCGGTAGCCATGGAGACACCGCCCATGGGCGGGCCGTACCAGGGGAACTTGGTTCCGGCCGGGGCGGCGGTGAGCGCCTCGACGAGAGCGGTGCGCCCCGCTCGCCAATCGGCGAGCAACTCCGCCGGCTGGCGGGCCGCCTGTTCGGCGGCACCGTCGTCGACAAACCCTGCCGGGTTCACGAACGCCGCCTTCAACTGCTCCGCGAACCCGTCCGGGTCGGTGATCGCCAGGATCGCTGCACTGTCCGTCCAGTGCAGGTGCCCGATCTGATGTGCGATGGTCCACCCTTCCGCAGGCGTCATTGTCGCCCACTTCTCCTCGGGCAGATCCGCAACCAGGGCGTCGAGGCTCTCGCCTTCGGCCCGCAAGTCATCGATGAACGTCTGAAGTTCGGCCATGCGACCAGCATCACACCCACATCCATAAAAATCAAGCACGAATGATTGTTATTGCGAAATCCTGTGGTGAGAGACTGAGTTCAACTGCCATCGACAACCAGGAGCACCCATGAGCGACGCCGTACTGATCTCGCGAACCGGCGATGTGGTCACGTGGACCCTCAATCGCCCGGACACCCGCAACGCGATCTCCGAGATCGACATGATCGAGGCCCTCGAAGACGCAGTCACCGCGGTTAACCGAGATCAGAGTGTGCGCACGGTCATTCTGACGGGGGCCGGATCGGCCTTCTCCTCCGGCGGCAACGTCAAGCACATGCGAGACAAGGAGGGCATGTTCGGTGGCGCACCCGGCGAGATCCGCCAGGGCTACCGGCACGGCATCCAACGCATCCCGCTCGCGCTGTACACGTGTGAGGTGCCGACCATCGCGGCGGTCAACGGCCCGGCCATCGGAGCGGGCTGCGACCTCTCACTCATGTGCGACCTCCGTATCGCCTCGACCGCCGCGGTCTTCGCCGAGAGTTTCGTCAAGGTAGGACTCATCCCCGGCGACGGCGGAGCGTGGCTGCTCCCCCGCGCGATCGGCAACGCCCGCGCGGCCGAGATGGCGTTCACCGGTGAACCGATCGATGCTGCGAGAGCACTCGACTGGGGTCTGGTCTCGCAGGTGACCGAACCCGAGGAATTGCTTTCCGCAGCGCACGCTTTGGCAGCTCGAGTAGCCGCCAATCCCCCGCAGGTACTCCGCATGACCAAAAAGCTCCTCCGCGAGGGCCAGCACCAGAGCCTCGAGAGCCTGCTCGAACTCTCGGCCGCCATGCAGTCGATCGCCCACCACACCCGAGATCACCACGAAGCCGTCGCCGCGATGCTCGAGCGTCGAAGTCCCGAGTTCACCGGAGAATGAAGGCGGGCAGTCAGCTACTGCCGGTCGGAGCAGTCCTCACCTCGATACTGTCGCTCCAGTTCGGAGCGGCATTCGCGACGACATTGTTCTCGCAGATCGGACCGGCCGGCGCCACGACCCTGCGACTGACGATCGCCGCGATCATCCTCGGCGTCATCGTCCGCCCGCGATGGAGCAGATGGTCGAACCGGCAGCGCAAAGGCATCTTCGCGCTGGGCATCGCCCTCGCCGTGATGAACGGCGCCTTCTACCTCGCCCTCGACACGGTGCCCATCGGAACGGCCGTCACCATCGAGTTCCTCGGACCGCTCACCCTGGCCGCAATTCTGTCTCGTCGGTGGGCCGACGGAGCATGGGTGCTGCTCGCCTTCGGCGGAGTGTTGCTGCTCGGGTTAAGCGATCACGGCGAATCCGGTTTGGACCCGATCGGGGTGATGTTCGCGTTGATCGCCGCTACTGCGTGGGCCGGATACATCGTGGCCGGTTCCCACCTGGCCGCGACGCTCCCGAGCGCCGACGGGTTGGCAGGCGCAAGCATCGTCGCGGCCGTATTGACGCTGCCCTTCGGCGTCGTCTCGGGAGGAAGTGAACTGCTGGATCCGACGATGCTCGCCGCAGGCGCAGCCGTCGCCGTCCTCTCGTCCGTCATCCCGTACAGCTTGGAAATGTGGGCGCTGCGCTCTCTAGCCAAGAAAGTCTTTGCCGTCCTCATCGCCCTCGAACCCGCAGCGGCCGCACTGGCCGGAGTCCTCGTGATCGGGCAAACGCTCGACGCGTTCACACTCGTGGCCATCGCACTGGTGGTGACCGCGGGCGTCGGCACAGTCGTCATGAATCGAAAACCCACAGCGAAGTAGTCCAGGTACCGTCAGAGCACGTCATTCCAACGCACAGGAGAACCATGACCAACCCGATCATCGCCACCGTTCTCGGTAACACCCCGCAGATCGACGAAAGTGCGTTCATCGCACCCAACGCCACCGTTGTCGGTGCGGTGACCATCGCTGCGGGAGCCAGCATCTGGTACGGCGCGGTTATCCGCGGCGACGCAGAATCGATCTCCATCGGCGCTGACACCAACATTCAGGACAACTGCACCGTGCACGCCGACCCGACGTTCCCCGCAGTGCTGGGCGAACGAATCTCGGTCGGCCACAACGCAGTGCTGCACGGGTGCACCGTCGAAGACGACGTTCTCGTCGGCATGGGTGCCGTGGTGCTCAACGGCGCACACATCGGCTCGGGGTCACTGATTGCAGCCGGCGCCGTCGTGTCTCAGGGGATGCAAATCCCGCCTGGATCACTGGTCGCCGGCGTGCCCGCCAAAGTCAAACGTGAACTCTCCGAAGGCGAAAAGGCCGGTATCACCGCCAACGGCGCCGGCTACATCATGCTCGCGAAGGCTCACCAGGACATCGAACAAGCCTGATCGAAACGACGCTCGCGGCCGGTAGCAGCAAGAGCAACGACTAGCCTCGGGGCCGCAACGTACTGTTCGGCAACTCGGGTGCCGGGAGCGCCGGACCGTCGTATCCCGGCACGACGCCGAAACGCCGGTCCGGGACGCTGCCGTCGAATCCGGAGGCAAGCTCGGCCTGCCACTTGCGTCGATACTCGACGATCTCTTCGTGTGTACGGCCCATGAAGTTCCACCACATGATGACCTGCTCGCCCAACGGTTTCCCGCCGAGAAGTAGCAGTCGAGCCGGTTCGGATCCCGGATTGCGCAAAGTCAGTTTTCCGAAACCCGGTGCTTGATAACCCAACTCGGCCCAGCCGACAGTGGTACCACGCAGAACAACCGATCCTTGATCGACGATCACGCCGTGCTCATGTGAACGATCGACATCGAGGGCGATCTCGGCCCCAGGATCGAGAATCACCTCGGCACCGAGTAATTCGGTGAAGGTAGACACCGGAGACGTTTCACCGGCGAGCGAACCGAGGAACACACTGAGCGTGACACCATCGGTGGTCACCGGCTCCGGTCGATAGTGAACGAACGCGGGTGCGGTATCGCGCGCCGCATCCGGCAGCGCCACCCACAACTGCATCCCGTGCAGAACCTTCGTATTCGGCGTCGACACCTCGGAGTGCGCGATCCCACTCCCGGCCGTCATCAGATTCAGTTCACCCGGCCGCACCATCGCATGGGAACCGATGCTGTCACGGTGCTCGATCTCTCCGGTGAACAGCCAACTCACCGTCTGCAAACCGGTATGCGGATGCGGCGGCACATGCATGCCCGGTCCTGAGCCGACGTCATCCGGACCGTAATGATCTGCAAAACACCATCCCCCGATCAGCGAACGCTCGCGTTGTGGGAGGGTGCGTCGCACTCGCATGGCCCGCGGGCCACCGAGCGGTACGTCGCGCGGGGTGAGGATCTGAATCTCGCTCTCCGCCGGATGGCCTTCGCATTCCTGCTCGACGGGCTGCGCTTCGAGGTTGCTCATATCGTCCATCCTGCCTCCAGTCATGACTGCGCGAGACGCAGACGCGTGCACAATTCGGCCAACAGTCGAAGTTCATCCGCGTCCAGGGCCGGTCCGACGTGGCGGCGAATGCTCGCCGCATGACGGCGACCCACTGATTTCTGCAGCGCTGCACCCGTTTCGGTGAGTTGCACGATCGTCCCGCGGCGATCCTGTGGATCAACACTTCTCGTTACCAGACCTTCGCCCTCCAACCGTTCCACCAGGCGACTGAGCGAAGGCTGGCTCAGCAATATCTCCCGATTCAGGTCATGCAGGCGAAGGGAACTACTCGGCGCAAGACTCAGTGTGAACAGCACGTCGTACTCGCGCATCGACACCTGATCCCAGACGTCGTCGGCAGAGAGCCGCCGCAGCACCGACACCTGGGCGCGAAACAAGGCTTCCCAGGCGTCGGTGGCGAGTTCGGTGGTGCTGACCGGAACCTCAGGCAGTTGCTCGTCAGGCAGTGACACTGCTTGCCTCACGAGCCGCCTTCATCGACGCGTGAGTGGGAGGGTTGTCCGGCACGTGTGCGGGCCGTCTGGCCGCGAACTCACGGCGCAGAACCGGAACAACTTCCTCACCGAGCAGATCGAGCTGCTCGAGCACCGTCTTGAGCGGAAGACCCGCGTGATCCATCAAGAACAACTGGCGCTGATAGTCACCGAAGAAATCGGCAAACGCCAACGTCTTCTCGATGACCTGCTCGGGGGAACCGACGGTCAGCGGCGTCTGCTCGGTGAACTCTTCGAGTGAGGGCCCGTGGCCGTACACCGGAGCATTGTCGAAATACGGACGGAATTCCTTGACCGCGTCCTGACTGTTCTTGCGCATGAAGACCTGACCACCGAGACCGACGATCGCCTGATCCGCGGACCCGTGGCCGTAATGCTCGTAACGCCGGCGGTAAAGATTGATCAGCTCGATGTAGTGCTCTTTCGGCCAGAAGATGTTGTTCGCGAAGAATCCGTCGCCGTGATACGCCGCGATCTCCGCGATCTCGGGGCTGCGGATCGAGCCGTGCCACACGAACGGCGCGACGCCGTCCAGCGGGCGCGGTGTGGACGTGAATCCCTGGAGTGGAGTGCGGTACTCCCCTTGCCAGTTCACGACCTCCTCGTCCCAGAGCCGGCGAAGAAGTTGATAGTTCTCGAGCGCCAACGGGATACCGGCGCGAATGTCCTTGCCGAACCACGGGTACACAGGCGCGGTGTTTCCGCGACCCATCATCAGATCGACGCGCCCCTCGGCGAGGTGTTGAAGCATCGCGTAATCCTCGGCGATCTTCACCGGGTCATTGGTGGTGATCAGCGTCGTGGACGTGGAGAGCGTGATCTTCTCGGTCTGGGCCGCGATGTATCCGAGCATCGTGGTCGGAGATGACGGCACGAACGGCTTGTTGTGATGCTCGCCGGTCGCGAAGACGTCGAGACCGACTTCCTCGGCGTGCTTGGCGATGGTCGTCATGGCCTTGATGCGCTCGTGCTCTGTCGGGGTCGCCCCCGTCGTGGGATCAGTGGTGACGTCACCGACCGTGAAGATTCCGAACTGCATGGTTGCTCCTCCGCGAACTAGATCCATGCGTTTGCATGTAACTGATCAAACATTCAACCATCCAGCTGTATTCCATGGCAAAAAGGTGAGGGCGGCACACACGATGTGTGCCGCCCTCACCTGGACAAACGATCTACTGAAAAGCGGTCAGTGCATAACGATCGGCGTTGCCGTCTCGCCCTCGGCCACCGGCCTGGTGGTCTTGCTACGCGGCAGGAAGAACGCCGGGATGAGGGTCAGGACGATCAGCACAGTGGCAACGAGGAAGGTGTTGCCGAAAGCGTCCGACGCCGCACTGAGAATCGAATTCGCAGCAGACTCCTGCGGACTTCCCGGCTCGGTCGGAATGTGCGACGCCGCACCGACCATCGTCGTATCGAGGCCACGATCGAGAAGCTGGTTGGTCAAGACCACCGACATCACGGCCGTACCGATCGAACCTGCGGTCTGCTGAACGATGTTCATCAGGGTGGAGCCGCGAGCGATCTGCTCGTTGGAGAGCGTCACGATAGCTGCGGTCATCAGCGGCATCATGGTGCAACCCATACCGAGGCCCATGACGAACAAGGCACCCATCAGCAGCCACGTCGGGGAATCAGAGGCAACCTGTGTGAACACACCCAAGCCGATCAGAATCAGCGGCAAACCGGTCAGGACGATCTTGCCCGGGCCGATCTTGTCGACCAGTCGACCAGCGATGGGCATGGTGACCATAGCGCCGAGACCCTGCGGAGCCATCAACAATCCGGCAGCGAGCGTGGTGTGACCGCCGACCTGGATGAAGTAGCTCGGGAACAGCAACCCGGCGCCCATGAACGCGACGATGAACAGCGACGTCGTGATGACGGCGGTGGTCAACTGACGGTTCTTGAACAGGTGCAGGTCGATCAGCGGGTGATCCTTGTTGAGCGCGTGGAACACGAAGGCGATGATCAGCGCCAGACCGATACCGGCCGACACCAGAACCCGAGCCGACGCAACCGTTCCCACCTCGGGGATGGACGACACACCGAACAAGAACAGCGCGAGGCCGGGTGACAGCAGGATCATGCCGAGGAAGTCGAAGGACTCCGAAGGCTTCGCCTTGTCGGACGGCAGAATGATGAATGCTGCTGCCAGAGCGATGATGCCGATCGGCAGGTTGATCAGGAAGATCCAGTGCCAGCTCGCGGCCTCGATCAGCCAACCACCGAGGATCGGGCCGCCGATGGGGCCGAGCAGCATCGGGATACCGAGAACTGCCATGACGCGACCGACGCGGTCCGGACCGGCGGCCCGGGTCATGATCGTCATACCGAGCGGCATCAACATGCCGCCGCCGAGGCCCTGGAGCACACGGAAGCCGATGAGCGAGGTGATGTCCCACGCCATCGCACAGGCGACCGAACCGAGCACGAACAGCACCAGGGCCGTCATGTAGAGGCGCTTGGTGCCGAAACGGTCGGCAGCCCAACCGGTAACCGGAATGACCGTCGCCAAAGCGAGGGTGTAGGCCGTCATCGTCCACGCGACGGTGGCGTACGAAGTTTCGAAGTCCTCGGCAAAGGTGGTGAGCGCGACGCTCACCACGGTTACGTCGAGAATCGACATGATGGCGCCGAGCACCACCACGGAAGCGATCTTGAGGACCGCCCCGTCAAGTTTGTCGGACGCCGGTGCCGGCGCGTTCGGCGATGTCATCGCGAAGTCTCCTGGTTAAGTGCTCGCAGATAGTCACCCGCGAGAATGGGCTTGAGAGCCTCGAACAAACGAATCCGCTCTGGCTCAGGAACACGCGACGCGAATTCGCGAAGCTGGCCGCGCTTGCACTCGATGTGGTTGGTCGTCACCTTACGACCGGCCTCCGACAAGGAAACCCGCTTGACGCGTCGGTCCCGCTCGTCTTCACGGCGATCGACCAGACCCATGTTCACGAGCTGATCGATGTTCCGCCCCGTAGCTGCCACCGAGAGCCGAAGCTCGTCGGCAACCTCGTTGATCGGGATCGCCGCATCACGTTGTGCAAGTACGAACAGCACACGCACCTGAGAGAACGAGAGATCCAGTTCGATCAACGCATCGATCGACTCCGAATCACCGGCGCTCATCAGGCGAGTGAACAACTCGTCGAGTGCTCCATACAGGTCATCAGAATCGGAAGCGATCACCTGGCAAATGGTAGTGCGGTTGCAACTATTGCCCAAATGAAAACATGTTGCAACTTATTATTTGGTGACCACCATCACGTTGCGAAGAATCATTCCTGCAGCAAGATGGCCTTTCCGAGAACTTTGCCGCTTTCGAGATCAGCCAGGGCAACTGCTGCGTCGGCAAGCGGATACCGTGCCTTGACCAGCGGACGCAAGCCGTTTCGGACGTGTTCTACCAGCGATGCGTGTACCTCGGCTACCGCCTCGGGATTGGTACGCGTGAACTCACCCCATGCCGCGCCGACAATGCTGATATTGCGAAACAGCACCCGGTTCACCTTTACCTCGGGAATACCGCCGCCGGCGAATCCGATCACCACGAGTCGTCCTTCGGGTGCCAGAACCCGGACCGCGTCGTCGAACGCATCGCCGCCCACCGGATCCACCACGATCTGAGCGCCGACGCCGTCGGTCAGTTCCCGAATCCGCTCTCCCCATCCCGGAGCCAGCGCGACCACCTCGTCGGCACCGAGCTCACGCAAGAAGTCATCGACGCCCTCGCGTCGTACCACGGCGATCACCCGGGCACCGTGCGCCTTGGCCAGCTGGATGGTTGCCGTTCCGACTCCGCCTGCAGCGCCCAGCACGACGACTGTCTCCCCCGCGACGAGCTTCGCGCGACGAGCGAGCGCGAACTCCATCGTCTGATAGTTGATGATCAGCGAGGCCGCCTCGTCGAAGGCGAGTCCGTCCGGAATTCGGAGTACCTGCGCCGGGTTGACGGCAATCCGCTCTGCATACCCACCCAGATACGCGGCCGCGAGAACACGATCGCCCGGAGCGAAACCCGACCCTTCCGGCGCGGAGACCACGACGCCCGAGATCTCCGCGCCGGGAATGAACGGCGGTTCCGGGCGGATCTGATACTTGCCGTAGGTGATGAGCAGGTCCGGAAAGCAGACGCCACTTGCCTTCACATCGATGAGAACAAGACCTTCGGCTGCGGGCTCGGGAACCTCCTGCGCGACAATTCCTTCGGGACCGGACAGTTCCGTAACCACCATGGCGCGCACAGAAAGCTCCTCTTCGGGACATCTGAAGTCTGGACCGGTAACCCGGTTTTCTCGACTTTAACCCGGTACTCACGTCAGATCATCGTTCGCTCCCGATGTGCAGACGTTCGAGTCCGTCGAGAATCAGATCGAGACCGAAAGCGAATTCGGCGGCGTAGCTGTATCCCGGAGCAAGGACGTGCTCGGTGGTCAACTCGGCCAGGTGCGGATACTGACCGCTCTCGAACGAGCCCATGATCGCCTTCGCCAGTTCCGTCGTTTCCTGCGCTGTTTCGAACGGCAAGCTCACTTCTTGCAGCACGAAGCCGTAGATGTACGCATCCATGATCGAAAAGGCATGCGCAGCAAGGGCGACGGGAAAGTCGGCGGCGCGTAGCGTTCCGATGACGGCATCGTGGTGGCGCAGGGTCGCGGGACCAGGCGTCGTTCGGGACTCCATCAACGGAGTTGCCCACGGGTGCCTCCCCAACACTTCCCTTGTCGATACCGCTCGCACGTGAAGTTCCGTGCGCCACGGGCGTCCCGGCGTCGGCAGATCGATCTCCGCGAAGACCGCATCGACCATTCCGTCGAGCAGATCCCCTTTGTCCGAAACATGGTTGTACAGAGACATCGCTTCGACGCCCAGTTCGGTGCCCAGCTTCCGCATGGTCATCGAATCGATTCCGACGGAATCGGCAAGCGCGACAGCAGCGTGTACGACGTCGTCTCGGGTCAATCTTGCGCGCTTCTCCACGTTGACAGAACTTACACCGTAAGTGCAATACTTACGCTGTAAGTATTCGACGAACGGAGACTCGCATGCCGAAGGAACTGATGACCGCCGTCGTACAGGATCGCTACGGCGAGGCCGACGTTCTCTACCTCGACCACATTCCGCGCCCCACTGTCGCCGACAACGAAGTGCTGATACGCGTCGAGGCCGCGTCCGTCGACCGCGGGGCATGGCATCTCATGGCCGGACTGCCATATCCGTTGCGCCTCGCGGGTTTCGGGCTGCGCAGACCTAGGAACCGGGTACGCGGACTGGACGTATCCGGCCGAGTCGAGGCCGTCGGCAGTTCGGTGACCCGCGTGGCAGTCGGCCAGGAGGTATACGGGATCGCGGTCGGTTCGTTCGCGGAGTACGCACGCGCACTCGAGACGAAGATTGCCGCAAAACCTGCCCGGTTGTCGTCCGCGCAAGCAGCAGCGGTGCCGGTCTCCGCCCTCACAGCGTTGCAAGCCGTGCGCGACCACGGCCGCGTGCAGGCGGGCCAATCCGTCCTCGTACTCGGCGCATCCGGTGGCGTCGGGATCTACGCGGTGCAGGTGGCAAAAGCCATGGGCGCTCACGTCACCGGCGTGTGCAGCACCTCGAAAACCGATACCGTCCGCTCCATCGGTGCCGACGAGGTTCTCGACTACCGCGTCGACGACGCCACCGACGGATCGCATCGGTACGACGTCATCATCGATACCGGCGGCAACCGCCGACTGCGAGATCTTCGACGGGCGCTCACACGCACCGGAACGCTGGTGATCGTCGGCGGCGAGAACGGCGGACGGTGGCTCGGCGGAACCGATCGCCAAATACGCGCACAGTGCTTGTCTCCGTTCATATCTCAGAAAATAGGCACCTTCATCGCTTCGGAGAACGCCGACGATCTGGAGGTCCTGACGCAGATGATCGACGCAGGTGACATCACCCCGGTGATCGACTCCGTTCATCCCCTTGCCGACACCGCCGTCGCCGTGGCACGAATGGTCGACGGCTCCGGCTGCGGAAAGCAGATAATCGCCACTCGCTGAAAAGCCTGACAGAATCGGCTCACTCCAGCGAACAGGAATCTCACGTGAACCCAGATCTCACGCTCGCGCAACAGCCGGACCGAGGACCGATCTTCGTCAAGTCCCGCCCGGTCCGCACCGGCGACATCGACGTCGCCAAGCAGGTCAGGCTCGACGCCGTCGCCCGCTACCTGCAGGACATCGGCAACGACAACATCGAGGCCGCGGGAGCCATCGACACCCATCCGCTCTGGATAGTGCGTCGTACGGTCGTCGACGTCGTACGCCCGGCGATCTGGCCGGAAGAGTTGACGATGACTCGCTGGTGCTCCGGCTTCTCCACGAGATGGGCGAACATGCGTGTGCGCTTCGACGGCAGCAACGGCGCGCTGATGGAAACCGAAGGCTTCTGGATCAACATCAGCGCCGAGTCGGGCATGCCCACGCGGATGAGTGACGACTTCATGCGGCCACTAGAGGAATCCACCGACGAGCATCGCCTGAAGTGGAAGCGTGTCCTCGCCGAGAACGCACCGGAGGCGGACGACGCCGGTGTTCTGGACACGCCGTTCGCTCTGCGCGCCACGGATATCGACCCGTTCGACCACGTCAACAACGCCGTCTACTGGCAGGCAGTCGAAGAGGTCCTCAGCGCTCGCACCGAACTACGGACAGTTCCGCATCGAGCACTGATCGAGTACCTCTCCCCCATCGTCTCCAGCGACGACGTCGTCCTGCGCAGCCGCGTCGACGACAAGACCGTCACGGTCTGGTTCCTGGTCGGCGAAGCGCTCCGCGCAGTTGCGCAGGTGAGCGCCCTCTAACGCAGTTTCTGGGTCGCGACAGCCGCGACACCGAACACCAACGCAAGAAGAATCGCGGCCCAGAAACCGAAGAGCCACCACACCACGCCGAACACGACCACTGCCGGGGCAACGGTGATGAAAGCGATGGTGGGGCTTTCGCGTACCACCTCGAGTGCAGTTCGGGCATTAGTTCGATCGAGCTTCTTACCGGCCATCGAAAACCTCCTTCAAGGTCCTGACCATCCAGAGTAACCGGACTGACGGGCACAAAGCGGATACCGTGAACGCATGGCCGACCACCGCACCCTCGTCCTCATGCGACACGGCAAGTCCAGTTACCCCGAGGGCATCCGTGATCACGAGCGTCCACTCGCCGAACGGGGCCTGCGCGAGGCCCGCATCGGCGGCGAATGGATCCGCGAGAACGTCCCGCCCGTCGACGCCGTTCTGTGCTCCACCTCCCGGCGGACCGTCGAAACCCTTGCCTCGACGGGTATCGAGGCGCCCGCCGGATTCGAGAAGTCCATCTACGGCGGCTCACCCGCCGACGTGATCGCAGCTGCGCGGACCACGTCGGACCACGTCAAAACACTCCTGATCGTCGGACACGAACCCGGGATCCCTTGGACTGCACTCGATCTGGCGTCGAACGAAAACTCGGAAGCGGCCCAACGTATCCGGGACAAGTTCCCGACTTCGGCGATCGCGGTCCTCTCGGTACCGGTGCCGTGGACCGAACTCGACGACTCCGTCGCGACGCTGCTCGAGTTTCACGTACCCCGCTAGATCACCTCACGCAGCAGTCGGTCCGAAAGTGCAAGCGCGTCAAGGTCGTACGTCGACGTGGACGCCAGCAATTCGTCGGCACCGGTTCGCTCGGCCAGATCGTGAAGCTGCTGCTTCACCTCGACGGGCGTCCCGTGCAGCGCCGACGCCGTGAACGACTCGATGCGCCTGACGTTTCGATCACTGCGCGGGGCGCGCCTGATCTCGTCCGGCGACGCGAGCGGCGGAAACTCCCCTGTCCGTGACGATTCTGCGAGCGCGTACGCCTCCGGGATCAGCAACTCACGGGCCGCCTCGGTGGTATCGGCAACCGCCACCTCGAGGGAAACCACCACATAGGGTTCGGGGTGCGTGTCGGTGGGCTGGAAAGCTCGGCGGTACTCATCCAACGCATCCACCCGATCGGTGCTACCGATTCCCAGTATCGGCCCACCCACGACCACCGGAAGCCCCAGCTGCGCTGCCACTTTCAGACCTGTGCGCGTCGCCAGCACGAAGATCGGCACCCCGGTCTGCGACGCCGGCCGTGCCGTCACTGCGGCGGAGCCGTCCAGGTAGCGCCTCACCTCGTCCAGGTCCGACACAAACGTGTCCGGAGCATCCTTGCTGCGTCGTAGCGCCTGACGAACAGGCTCCGTGAATCCCAGCGATCGGCCGAGACCGAGATCGATTCGCCCGGGATACAGCGCCTCCAACATCAGGAACTGCTCGGCGACGATCAGCGGTTGGTGATTCGGCAGCATGACCCCACCGCTCCCGAGCCTGATATCTCGCGTATGTGCGCCGATCGCGGCGAGCAGTACTGCCGGCGACCCGCTCCCGATCCCCGGCACCGCGTGATGCTCGGCGACCCAGAACCGGTGGTAGCCGAGAGAGTCGGCGTCGGTGGCACGTTCGAGCGAATGCGTCAGCGCTGCGGAGTCGGGGTATCCGCTCCTGGTTCGGGATCGGTCGAGAAGTGAGAGAAGCACTCTCGGAGCAACAAGCAGTTCGGAAAGTTTCATCCGGGTGCCGAACGAGGACCGTTTCTGACCGCAATACCCGTCACACTGGACCTGTCGCCGGAATTCACCATCACATGAAGGGCACGTCATGGACATCAAGCTCGAACTGGTCGCCATTCCCGTCACCGACATCGACCGCGCCAAGGACTTCTACGTCCGTCTCGGCTTCAATGCCGACCACGATCACACGGTCAGCGAGGACCTGCGGTTCGTCCAGTTGACCCCACCCGGTTCTGCCTGCTCGATCTGTATCGGCAAGGGAATCACCGACGCCGAGCCCGGTTCCGTCGTAGGCATGCAGGTAGTGGTCAAAGACATCGAAGAGGCCGAGCGCGAGTTCAAGAGCCGCGGCATCGACATCAGCCCGATCGACGACCAGGCCTGGGGGCGGTTCATCTACTTCGCCGACCCCGACGGCAACAAGTGGGCCGTCCAGGAGATCGTCATCCCGGACCTCAGCGGCAGCAACTCCTGAAACTGTGCCACTCCTGACATGAAAAATCCCCCCACCTCTTTCGAGTTGGGGGGATTTTCTACGAACTAACGCTTAGCGGTAGTCGTTGCTGAAGCCGTAGTCGTCCAGCGGAACTGCAGCACCGGTGTTCTGGCCGAAGCCGTCCGGGCTGTAGTACTGGTCGTCGTACGACGGCACTGCGTAAGCAGCGGCGCGTGCCTCTTCGGTGGGCTGAACCTGGATGTTGCGGTAACGGTTGATACCGGTACCGGCAGGGATCAGCTTGCCGATGATGACATTTTCCTTCAGACCGATCAGCTTGTCCGAGCGGCAGTTGATAGCCGCATCGGTCAAGACACGAGTGGTCTCCTGGAACGATGCCGCGGACAGCCACGAATCCGTCGCGAGCGACGCCTTCGTGATACCCATGAGCACCGGACGGCCGGCTGCGGGCTCGCCACCCTCGGCGACAACGCGGCGGTTTGCCGACTCGAACTCGGCGCGCTCGGTGAGCGAACCGGGCAGGAACTCGGTGGCACCGGAATCGATGATCGTCACGCGACGAAGCATCTGGCGCACGATGACCTCGATGTGCTTGTCGTGGATCGACACACCCTGGCTCCGGTACACCTCCTGGACCTCGTTGACCAAGTGGATCTGAACCTGACGCGGACCCATGACTCGCAGGACCTCGTGGGGATCGGCAGCACCTTCCATGAGCTGCTGTCCGACCTCGACGTGGTCACCGTCAGCCAAGAGGCTTTCGCGACCGTCGGCGTGCTTGAAGACGCGCAGACGCTGACGCTTGCTGAGCTTGTCGTAGACAACCTCTTCGCCGCCGTCGTCCGGAACGATGGTGATCTTGTAGAAACGATCGCCGTCTTCGAGCTGTACCCGACCGGTGACGTCCGCGATAGGAGCCTTGCCCTTGGGCACACGTGCCTCGAACAGCTCCTGGACACGCGGCAGACCGCCGGTGATGTCATCTCCTGCGACACCACCCTGGTGGAAGGTACGCATGGTCAGCTGGGTACCGGGCTCACCGATCGACTGAGCGGCGACGATACCGACAGCCTCACCGATGTCGACCAGCTTGCCGGTGGCCATCGAGCGGCCGTAGCAAGTGGCGCAAACGCCGGTGCCGGTGGTGCAGGTCAGGACCGAGCGGACCTTGACCGTCGTGATGCCGGCCTCGAGCAGAGCATCGATCGCGGGGTCACCGAGATCGTGGCCACGCTCGACGATGACGGTGCCGTTCGCGTCGACTGCATCGGCCGCCAAGGTACGGGCGTACGTGCTGGTCTCCACGTGAGCATCGCGGATCATCGTGCCGTCGGCCTGCTTCTCGGCGATCGTGGTGACGATGCCGCGCTCTGTTCCACAGTCGACCTCGCGGACGATGACGTCCTGCGAAACGTCCACCAGACGACGGGTCAGGTAACCCGAGTCGGCGGTGCGGAGTGCGGTATCGGCCAGACCCTTACGAGCACCGTGCGTGTTGATGAAGTACTCGAGAACGGTCAGGCCTTCCTTGAAGGAAGACTTGATCGGACGCGGGATGAACTCACCCTTCGGGTTTGTCACCAGACCCTTCATACCGGCGAGCGAGCGAACCTGAGTCATGTTGCCGGCTGCGCCGGACTTCACGATCATCGGGATCGGGTTGCTGTCGGGGAAGTGAGCCTCCATGGCCTTGCCGACCTTGTCGGTCGCTTCCTGCCAAATGGTGACCAGAGCGCTGTTGCGCTCCTTCTTGTCCAAAGCACCACGCTGGTACTGCTTCTCGATCTTGTCGGCCTGAGCCTCGAAGTCCTCGATGATGGCAGGCTTCTCCGGCGGCACGAGCACGTCGGAAATCGAGACCGTGACACCCGAACGGGTGGCCCAGTAGAACCCGACGTCCTTGAGCTTGTCGACGGTCTGTGCAACCACGATCATCGGGTACCGCTCGGCGAGATCGTTGATGATCGTCGCCTGGCGCTTCTTCGGCATCTGCTCGTTGACGAACGGGTAGTCCGCCGGAAGCAGCTCGTTGAAGAGCACACGGCCGAGTGTCGTGGTGGCGGTCCAGCCGTCACCGTAGTTCCAGCCCTCGGGGAACAGTTCGTTCTCGAGGTCGCGCGGCGGACGCTGCTGCGTCAGACGCACCTTGATCTGAGCCTGAACCGAGAGCGCGCCGCGGTCGACTGCCATCTGAGCCTCGGCGGGCGAGGAGTACACGCCCTGCTCTGCCTCGTCGTTGGTCGGAGCAACGAGCTCACCGGTGACACCCTCGTCGAGACGGGTCAGGTGGAACAGACCCGTGACCATGTCCAGACGCGGCATGGCGAGCGGGCGACCCGAAGCAGGCGAGAGGATGTTGTTCGAGGACAGCATCAGGATGCGTGCCTCGGCCTGAGCCTCTGCCGACAGCGGGAGGTGAACAGCCATCTGGTCACCGTCGAAGTCGGCGTTGAAGGCCTCACACACCAGCGGGTGGAGCTGAATGGCCTTGCCCTCGACGAGCTGCGGCTCGAATGCCTGGATACCCAGACGGTGCAGCGTAGGTGCACGGTTGAGCAGCACGGGGTGCTCGGCGATGACCTCTTCGAGGACGTCCCACACCTGGACGCGCTTGCGCTCGACCATGCGCTTGGCCGACTTGATGTTCTGCGCGTGGTTGAGATCGACCAGACGCTTCATCACGAACGGCTTGAACAGCTCGAGAGCCATCAGCTTGGGCAGACCACACTGGTGCAGCTTGAGCTGAGGACCGACGACGATGACGGAACGACCCGAGTAGTCGACGCGCTTACCGAGCAGGTTCTGACGGAAGCGACCCTGCTTGCCCTTGAGCAGATCGCTCAGGGACTTCAGCGGGCGGTTACCCGGTCCGGTGACCGGACGTCCACGACGACCGTTGTCGAACAGGGCGTCGACCGACTCCTGCAGCATCCGCTTCTCGTTGTTGACGATGATCTCGGGTGCACCGAGGTCGATCAGTCGCTTGAGGCGGTTGTTGCGGTTGATGACGCGGCGGTACAGGTCGTTGAGGTCGGACGTCGCGAAACGTCCACCGTCGAGCTGAACCATCGGGCGAAGCTCCGGCGGGATCACCGGAACAGCGTTGAGGACCATGCCCATCGGCGAGTTGCCGTTGGTCTGGAATGCCGCAACCACCTTGAGGCGCTTGAGTGCACGCAGCTTCTTCTGGCCCTTGCCGCTGCGGATGGTCTCGCGGAGAGACTCTGCCTCGGCGTCGAGGTCGAAGTTCTGCATCAGGATCTGGATGGACTCTGCGCCCATCGCACCCGTGAAGTACTCGCCGTAACGGTCGACCAGCTCGCGGTACAGGAGCTCGTCGATGATGAGCTGCTTGACGCTCAGCTTGGTGAAGGTGGTCCAGATCTCGTCGAGACGATCCAGCTCACGCTGCGCGCGGTCACGGAGCTGACGCATTTCGCGCTCGCCGCCGTCCTTGACCTTGCGGCGGACATCGGACTTCGCGCCCTCTGCCTCGAGCTCGGCGATGTCGGCTTCGAGCTTCTGCGCACGTGCCTCGAGATCGGCGTCGCGCTGATCTGCGACGGTCTTCTTCTCGACCTGCATCTCGGCTTCGAGGGTGGACAGCTCGTTGTGACGGAGCTCCTCGTCGACACCGACGATGACGTAGGCAGCGAAGTAGATGATCTTTTCGAGATCCTTCGGAGCCAGGTCGAGCAGGTAACCGAGACGGCTCGGAACACCCTTGAAGTACCAGATGTGCGTGACCGGTGCGGCCAGTTCGATGTGACCCATGCGCTCACGACGAACCTTGGCGCGAGTGACCTCGACGCCACAGCGCTCACAGATGATGCCCTTGAAGCGGACACGCTTGTACTTACCGCAGTAGCACTCCCAGTCCCGAGTGGGGCCGAAGATCTTCTCGCAGAAGAGGCCGTCCTTCTCGGGCTTGAGCGTGCGGTAGTTGATGGTCTCCGGCTTCTTGACCTCGCCGTAGGACCAATTGCGGATGTCCTCTGCACTGGCCAAGCCAATGCGGAGTTCATCGAAGAAGTTGACGTCGAGCACGTAACTTCCTTTCCCCGTTGGGGTTACGGTTGCCGGTCACCCGGCAACCTGACTGCCAATTCAAATGTGAACTACGCCCCCGGGCCGCTCTTTCAAGAGCAACCCGGGGACCGAAACCTAGTTCGCGAGGTCGTCGACCGTCGCAGCTTCGTTCCTGGACAGGTTGATGCCCAGGTTCGCTGCGGCCCGCTCCAAGTCCTCGTCGTCGCCGTCCGCCATCGTGATGGCCGCGCCGTCCGAGGACAGCACCTCCACGTTGAGGCAGAGCGACTGGAGCTCCTTGAGGAGCACCTTGAACGACTCGGGGATGCCGGGTTCGGGGATGTTCTCGCCCTTGACGATGGCTTCGTACACCTTGACTCGACCGACCACGTCGTCCGACTTGATGGTCAGCAGTTCCTGCAGCGTGTAAGCCGCGCCGTAGGCCTGCATCGCCCAGCACTCCATCTCACCGAAGCGCTGGCCACCGAACTGGGCCTTACCACCGAGAGGCTGCTGCGTGATCATCGAGTACGGACCGGTCGAACGAGCGTGGATCTTGTCGTCGACCAAGTGGTGCAGCTTGATGATGTACATGTAACCGACCGAGACCGGGTACGGGAACGGCTCGCCGGAGCGGCCGTCGAACAAGGTGGCCTTTCCGTCGGGTCCGACCATCTGCTCGCCGTCACGGTTCGGCAGCGTCGCGCCGAGGAGACCGGTGAGCTCGTCTTCCTTCGCACCGTCGAACACCGGGGTGGCGATGTTCGAGTCGGCCGGAGCGGACAGCATCTCTTCCGGCAGGGTCGCAGCCCAGTCGGGACGAGAGCCGTCGGACGCGATCTGAACGTTCCACCCGGTCTTGCCGATCCACCCGAGGTGGGTCTCCAAGACCTGACCGATGTTCATACGACGCGGGACGCCGTGCGTGTTCAAGATGATGTCGACAGGCGTGCCGTCCGAGAGGAACGGCATGTCTTCCTGCGGCAGGATCTTGCCGATGACGCCCTTGTTACCGTGGCGGCCGGCGAGCTTGTCGCCGTCCTGGATCTTGCGCTTCTGTGCCACGTAGACGCGGACCAGCTCGTTGACACCGGGAGGCAGATCGTCGTCTTCGTCACGCGAGAACACGCGGATTCCGATGACCTTGCCGGTCTCACCGTGAGGAACCTTGAGGGACGTGTCACGAACCTCGCGAGCCTTCTCACCGAAGATGGCGCGAAGGAGGCGCTCTTCGGGGGTCAGCTCGGTCTCGCCCTTCGGCGTGACCTTTCCGACCAGCACGTCGCCGTCACGAACCTCGGCACCGATACGGATGATGCCGCGCTCGTCGAGGTCGGCGAGGACCTCGTCGGAGACGTTCGGGATGTCGCGAGTGATTTCCTCGGCACCGAGCTTGGTGTCGCGGGCATCGATCTCGTGCTCCTCGATGTGAATCGAGGTCAGGACGTCCTCTTCCACGAGACGCTGCGACAGAATGATCGCGTCCTCGTAGTTGTGGCCTTCCCACGGCATGATCGCGACGAGCAAGTTCTTGCCCAGCGCCATCTCACCGTTCTCGGTGCAAGGACCGTCGGCCAGGACCTGGCCGGCCTCGACACGCTGTCCCTCGTCCACGATCGGACGCTGGTTGGCGCACGTGCCCTGGTTGGAACGCGCGAACTTGCGCATCCGGTACGTCTTGCGGCTTCCGTCGTCAGCCATCACCGTGACGTAGTCCGCGGAGATCTCCTCCACGACACCGGTCTTCTCGGTGATGATGACGTCGCCGGCATCCACAGCTGCACGCAGCTCCATGCCGGTACCGACGAGAGGTGCCTCGCTGCGAACCAGCGGGACAGCCTGACGCTGCATGTTCGCGCCCATCAGGGCACGGTTTGCATCGTCGTGCTCGAGGAACGGAATCATCGCGGTTGCGACGGACACCATCTGACGCGGCGAAACGTCCATGTAGTCGATGTCGGAGGACGCGACGAACTCGACCTCGCCACCCTTACGGCGGACGAGAATCTTCGAGTCGGTGAAGCGACCCTCGCGGTCGATGGCCGAGTTGGCCTGCGCGACTACGTGGCGGTCTTCTTCGTCAGCGGTCAGGTAGTCGACCTCGTCGGTCACCTGTCCGTCGACGACGCGACGGTACGGGGTCTCGATGAAACCGAACGGGTTGACGCGGGCGTAGACCGACAGCGAACCGATCAGGCCGATGTTCGGGCCTTCCGGGGTCTCGATGGGGCACATGCGGCCGTAGTGCGACGGGTGAACGTCGCGAACCTCGAGGCCGGCGCGCTCACGGGACAGACCACCCGGGCCGAGGGCGGACAGACGACGCTTGTGCGTCAGCCCCGACAGCGGGTTGTTCTGGTCCATGAACTGCGACAGCTGGGAGGTTCCGAAGAACTCCCTGATCGCAGCGACGACGGGACGGATGTTGATCAGCGTCTGAGGCGTGATTGCCTCGACGTCCTGTGTGGTCATGCGCTCACGAACCACACGCTCCATGCGGGACAGGCCCACGCGGATCTGGTTCTGGATGAGCTCGCCGACGGTACGCAGACGACGGTTGCCGAAGTGGTCGATGTCGTCGACCTCGACGGGAACCTCGACGCCGCCCGGAGCCGTCATCGAGGTGTCACCTGCGTGCAGACGCACGAGGTACTCGACGGTGGCGACGATGTCTTCTTCGGTGAGCGTGGATGCAACGATCGGCTGACCCGCGTTCAGGCCGAGCTTCTTGTTGATCTTGTAACGACCCACGCGAGCGAGGTCGTAGCGCTTGTCCTTGAAGAACAGGTTCTCCAGCAGGGTCTGCGCGCTCTCCTTGGTGGGGGGCTCGCCCGGACGCAGCTTGCGGTAGATGTCGAGCAACGCCTCATCGGTGCCGGCGGTGTTGTCCTTCTCCAGCGTGGCCATGAGGATCTCGGAGAAGCCGAAGCGCTCCGTGATCTGCTCGGTGGTCCAGCCGAGTGCCTTGAGCAGGACGGTGACAGGCTGACGACGCTTGCGGTCGATACGGACACCAACGGTGTCGCGCTTGTCGACGTCGAACTCGAGCCATGCGCCGCGACCCGGGATCACCTTGACGCTGTGCAGATCCTTCTCGGTGCTCTTGTCGACGCTCATGTCGAAGTACACACCGGGGGAACGCACGAGCTGCGAGACGACCACACGCTCGGTGCCGTTGATGATGAAGGTGCCCTTGTCGGTCATCATCGGGAAATCTCCCATGAAGACCGTCTGGCTCTTGATCTCACCAGTGTTGTTGTTGATGAACTCCGCGGTGACGAACAACGGCGCCGCGTAGGTCATGTCCTTGTCTTTGCACTCGTCCGTCGAGGCCTTGACCTCGTCGAATCGAGGGTCGGAGAAGGACAGCGACATAGTGCCGTTGAAATCCTCGATCGGAGAAAGCTCCGCGAGGATGTCCTCGAGACCACCGGACACTGCATTGTCGCCGAGTGCCGCTGCTCGTTCACGCCAACTCTGCGCGCCGATCAGCCACTCGAACGAATCTGTCTGTACGTCAAGAAGCCCGGGAACTTCGAGGGGTTCGCGAACTTTCGCGAACGAAACCCTCTTCGGGGCTCCGGGGATTCCGGAAACTGCCTTGGTCTGGCTAGAGACTGCCAAGATGCGTCCTTCCAGCACCTCACGCGGGCCGCTCCGTGCTGTTGCGACCGCCGCTGTATCTGCTTCGAATTTCGCTGGTTACAACCCGAACGAAACCCGTCGCAGAAAGCAAGAAGTACTTGACTTCGCAGCGGTTGAGACGAGGGGTGGACAGGAGGCAGCCAGCGCAACGTCCAAAAGTACACCCTTACTCTGGAAATGTCGAGTCGGGTGTAACTGAGGGTCGAATTCAGATACTGACGTGAGACTGCCGATCACTCGTCCGTGCATGTTCACCGATCAGAGTGGACCTTGCGGACCGCTCCGTCAAGGGCGAGAGCGCGTGTCGCAGCATTCGAACATTCGTGACGCGCATTCGAACACTGCCACCGGGAGTGTAGCCAGCAACGGCGTCACATACGAAAAATCTGGACCGACATCGTGCGTCGATCCAGATCTTCGCGCTGGTGCGCAGGTGCTACTCGTCGCGAATCTCCGAGCTACTGGTCGCGAATCTCCGAGATCAGCCAGTTTCCGTCCTGCTTCTCCAGACTCACGATGACCATTCCGGAGCGAGAGTCTGCCGCCACGCCGTTCTGCGTCGAGCTGACGTTCAGTTGGGCGAGCAACTGCGCCCGGTCCTTCTCGAGCCGTGTGATCCCGATCAGCGGGACATCAGCGGTCGTTGCCGTCTGGGTTTGTTCGACGCCGGCCTTCTGCGTGTCCTTGTACTGCGTCAGCTGATCGCGCATCGACTGGTTCAGGCCCTGGACACCCTTGTCGAAATCGGCGTCGAAGGTGTCGGGAGAAAACGTGAAGACTGCAGCCAACGCCGACGGCGTCACACGAAGAACTTCAGCCGTGGCGCCTTCGTCCACCCAGGCGATGTCGTCCGTCTTCGCGCCGACTTTGAAGAAGGCGATGCCGGCGAGGATCGCGACGATGACCGCTGCGGCCCCCAGGATCGCGACCAGGCGCCAACCGGCCTTGGATTGTGTAGGTGTTGTCGCCGACTCCCCCGCGCCCGTCTCCGGGGTAGCAGGGGCCTTGGGCTCGTCTGCGACGGTTTTCGCCGGTTTGGTCAGATCGGGGCCCGGTGTGGATTCCGGAGCGTCGGTTTCCGTCTTCGGCGGCTCGATTTCTCCGGACTCGGCCTTCGTGAGCGTCGGCTTCGCAACCTCCGGCTTCACAGCCTCCTGTGTTTCTTCTTCCGGCTGTTCGATCGTGGGCTCGACCGGATCCGAATCGGACGTCCCCGCGGGGACGTTGAGCGAGCGAGCGCTTCCCGCGATCTTCGGCCGACGGTTCTGCGGGGAGGACGGTCCGCCGGTACGACGTTTGGGTGGCAT
This sequence comes from uncultured Rhodococcus sp., assembly GCF_963525155.1. Taxonomy (NCBI): domain Bacteria; kingdom Bacillati; phylum Actinomycetota; class Actinomycetes; order Mycobacteriales; family Nocardiaceae; genus Rhodococcus; species uncultured Rhodococcus sp. The sequence goes on along the minus strand of NZ_CAURKP010000022.1, from coordinate 16,365 downwards.
TACGCGCTTCTCCTTCGAGGGATGTCGGTGTGCAGGTTCGACGAACTACTGGCCACCGGAATCACCACCCTCGGTTGTCGGTGCGGGAGCACCTGAGGCAGGTGCCTCGGTCCCCGAACCGGGTGCGGGCGTTGCGTCAGGAGCAGGCGTGGAGCCGTCGGTGGCCGGCAGGGTGCCGGAGCCGAGATCGAGCCGAGAGCCGATCGGATCAGCCGACTGCGCCTTCCAGACCCCGTCGACCTCGACCATGCCCAGCCGCATGCCGAGCTGATTCTTGACGAACTGGTTGCCCTGGGTCGTGGTGACTCGAACGACGACCAGTGCCGTGGCGGTCCGGTCATCGGTATTGAGCTCGGTCAGCGCGGACTGAACGACTTCGGTGTCAGCCTTCGAGCCCGAGTTACGCAACTCGTCGGTGATGGAATCCTGAACGGTCTGCAGATACGTCGTCATCTCGTCACCGGTCACCGAAGAACGCATGTTCTCGATCGACTGGTCGAGATTGGCCGAATCCGCGTTGTTGAGGTTGATCGCGACTTGCTGCGCACCGATAAGCGCGTCGTCACGCATCTCGGCGGTGGTGCGGTCGGTGGTGAGCGCCCGAACGTACGGGACGCCGAACACACCGAGCGCAACCACGGCCGCCAGAAGCAAGACACCGACCGCAATCAGAGACGCTGTCAGCCCCTTCGGTCTACCGGTTGTCGGCGCTCCCGATTCCACTTGCTCGGGCCCGCCGGACTGCGGGGAACTGTTTCTCTGAATCACACTCACTACCCTACTTACCTGTTTTGCCCAGCCTCTGGCCGCGAATCGTCAACTGCCACAACTCAGTAGCCTGAACTGCACAAACTCGACCACATTCGGATCGGTCTACTTCGGTGTCACTCCGAGCAACGGCGCCAACTGCGTCGCGATCGGGTTGAGGTTCAACTTGTCCGGATCGACCTTCGGCTTGAAGTCCCAAGGCTGGATCGTGTCGGGATCGGCGTACACCACGCGGTTGGCACTGCGGACGCCCGTCTCGCTGCCCAGCGGCGTCTCACACGACGCGGCGGTGTTGAGCGGGAAGTCCTGCTGGGTGTCGTCGAAATTGGGATTCTGACGCTTCATCTCGTCCAGGATCGCCATGGTGCCTTCGTAACCCACCGTGCACGAGAGCGGATTGTTGGTCTCCAGCACCAAGCCCTGATGGACCGTTCCGTCACCGGGAGCAACCGTCGGTGCGGCAGCGGCCAGGCCGGGAAGGAAGATCAGGAACGGCTGCAGCGCGATCGTTCGCGGCGCAAGCGTCTTGGTGGTCGCGGCAAGATTGGTCAGGTCAGTCGTCAGGCTCGGGCCCGCCTCGTTGATGAGGGCACCGATCTGATCGCTGGCCGGGATGCCGTTGTCGATCAAGCGACGGATGTCCGGATCGCTGGTCCGCAACTGCGCCGTGACAGCATCGAGATCGGTACTGAACTGCTTGATCGCGGAGGACTGATCCGACTGCGTCGTCAGTACCGTCTCACTGTTCCGAATCAGCGCGAGCGTCTGAGGCAGAGTGTCGAGCCCGGACTGCGAGAGACCGGACAGCGAATCGGCCAGGACCTGAATGTCCTCGCCCTTCCCGTTGAACGCTGCACCGAGTTCGACGGCGACGGTGTGGAGCGCGTCGACGGGCACGGACTTGACCAAGCCGTTGGCACTGGTCAGCACATCCTCGATCGGGATCGGAGTTGTGGTGTCCCCCACCGCGATCACCGAGCCGTCCTCGAGAAACGGTCCCTGGTCGGTATCGGGCTGAAGGTCGACATACTGCTCACCGATGGCGGAGCGGTTGGCCACGACGGCACGGGCCGACGCGGGAATCTCCGGAGCACTGTTGTCGATCTTCAGGTCGACCTGAATTCCGTCCTCGGTCAACGACATGTCGCCCACTCGCCCGACCGGCACGCCGCGATATGTCACCTCGGCGTTGGTGAAAATTCCACCGGACGTGGCCAATTCGGTCTTGACCGTGTACTGACCGAACCCCATGAGGTTGTCCAGGCGCACGTATTTGGCGCCGACGTAGATGAGACCCAGGAGCGCAACCACGACAAAGCCGACGAGCTGCCATCTGACCAGAGCTGATCTCACTGTCCATCACCGCCGATTCCGAACTGTTCCAGCATTCCCTGGATGGGGTTGAGTGGGTTCGCCGCGGGCGCCGGCGTTGCCGGGTCACCCGCTGTTGTGGCGGGAAGGCCGGCGACAACGGGAACCTGCGGCAGGATCGGAGCGATCGGCAGCAGTGACACTGTCGGCCACCCCGGTCGCGGCCCGTTGCCGTTGTAGTACGGGTTGGAGGGGTCAACCACCGGCTTGGGATTGCCGAACTTGGGCTGGCGGTATTCCGGTTCTCCCTGCCCGACACCGAGACCCGAGAGTGTATTGCCGATCTGCAGGTCGACACTCAGGAAGAGGTTGACGGAACCACCCTGTGCAATTTTCTCGACACCGTCCGGAAACGGGAACGTCGGGAGGAACGGAAGTGCCCCCACGAAGTCGTCACCGGAGTCTGCGAGCGCCTGCAGCGTCGGACGCAGAGCCTGAAGATCAGCGATCAGATCGTCCTTGGACTGCGTGAGGACGTCGGTTCCCACTGTTCCGAGTCGATCCACCTGAGCGAGCATCTGCGTCAGCTGCGGACGCTGCTCGTTGAGAACCTGTGTCGCAACGGGGAGTTCCTCGAGAATCTTCCCGATCTTCTCGTTCTGATCGTTGACGCGAGTCGAGAGCACATCCAGGCCGTCGAGCGCGCGTGTGATGTCGTCACGCTGCTCGTTGAGTCCACCGATGAGTGTGTTCGCCTGCTCCAGAAGACTTCTCGTCTTGCCTTCGCGACCGTCGAACGCGGCACCGAGTTCTTCGACGATGGGCTGCAACTGGCCCACACCGCCGCCGTTGAGCAGCAGCGACAATGCGCCGAGAACCTGCTCGATCTCCGTGGCGTGGCGAGTGCGATCCAGCGGAATGAGGTCACCGTCGGCCAGCTTCGCAGAGTCCGGTCCGGACGGCGGGGCCGACAGCTGGATGAACTTCTCGCCGAGCAGGTTAGTCTGCTCGACCGCGGCAATTGCGTTGGCGGGCAGATCAACCGACGAGTCGAGGATGATGCCGACGTCCGCGGTCCATCCGTCCGGTCCGACCGACACGTCGTCGACGCGACCGACGGGAACGCCGTCGACCTTCACAGCGGACTGCGGAACAAGGTCCAAGACATCGTCGAACTGAATGGTCAAGTGCATCGGATCGGAACCCACATCGGGACCGCCGGGAAGCGGAACCGCGTAGATTCCCTCGGACGAGCAGGCTGTTGCCGAGATCAGGACGGCGCACAGTCCGGCGCCGACTATCAATGAACGCTTCACTCGCCCTCCCCGTTTCCACTGGTCAGTCGCGGTGACACGACGCCGGGCACAGTGCCCGGAACTACCTGCATCTGTCGTTCGGAACCGGCAAGGATGCCGAAGGGAAGGTTCAGGCCTGCAGCCTGATTGGCTGCGTCGGTCATCGCAGCGACGTTTGCGCACTGGTCGATAGCCGGTTGCATCTGCCTTCCCAATGCCTCGAACCGCGGATCACCGGGCAACAGCTTGCCGAGGTCCATCAACTTGCAGAGCACGCCGGCCGGGTTCTGAAGATCAGGGAACGCCAGACGTGAAGCCAGCACACCTGATTCGGCGTCGTACGAGTTGACCAAGTTGGAGATCGCCAGCGGAAGCATGGTGAGCGTGTTGGCCAGTGCTTCCTTGTTGTTCGCCAATGTCTGTGTCGGTTCGACGAGACCTTCGGTTGTCTGGACCAGTTGATCGCGGTTGTCGGCCACGAACTTCGCGACGTCGCCGAGCGCAATCGAGAGCTGGTTCAGAGCGGCACCGAGATCGTCGCGCTCACCTGCCAGGAATCCGGTCAGGTCCGACAACTGCGTGTTGAACTGGCGCACCTGCTGATCGTTGGCCGCGAGAGCGCCCACAAAAGTATCCAGGTTCTTGATGGTGAGCGAGATGTTGTCACGCGAATCGTTGAGCGTCCGTGCGGCATCCGAGAGGTTGGTGATGCTGTCTCCCAACGCTTCACCGTTGCCCTCGAGGTTGGCCGCACCTGTCTCGACGAAATCGGACAGTGCTCCGTTCTTGTTGGCACCTTCAGGACCGAGAGCCGACGCGAGTTCGTCGATGCTGGAGTACAACTGGTCGACCTCGACAGGCGTCGCCGTCTTCTCGATCGGAATTACTGCACCGCTGGCCATCTTGTCGCCGCCGGTGAAGACCGGTGTCAGCTGGATGTAGCGGTCGGCAACCACCGACGGCGTGATCTGAGCGGCACTGGCACCCGCGGGAATGTCGATCCCACGATCGACACGCAGCTCGACCTTGACCTGATCTCCCTGGGGTTCGACGGATTCGACGGTGCCGACCTTGACACCGAGAACACGAACGTCGGAACCGTCGTAGATACCCACCGACTTGTCGAAGTAGGCGGTGATCTTGGTGGTACCGGCGCGAGTGAACACCCACCACAGCGCGCCACCGATTACGAGTAACCCGATCAGAACAGCGGCGATGATCGCGACCGAGCGCTTCTTGGAGCCGCTTCCGGCTTCGGCAGTATCAGCCATCAGTTGCCTCCCAACGTACGAACGGGGTCACGGTAGCCCGGAATGTCCGGCAGACCCGGCGGAAGGAGGTTCACGACGACCTGGTCGAACCAACGGCCGTTGCCGACCACGTTGGCGTACAAGCGAATGAAGGGTTCGTAGAGCTTCAGTGCCTTGTCCAAGTTCTCGTTGTTGGCCTTCAAGATGTCGATGACGCCGTTGAGCTGCGTCAGCGCCGGCCCGATTGCCGCCTCGTTGTCACGAACGAGACCGGTGAGCTGCTGAGAGACGCGCTGAGTTCCGGTGAGCAGCTGCGAAATCGCTTGCTGGCGATTGTTGAGTTCCTGCACCAAAAGTCCGCCGTCACGGATCAGCTGGGTGAATTCCTTGTTGCGATCCGCAAGAATCTGCGACGTCTTCCCGGTGGCGGCGAAGAGCTTCTGCAGGTCCTGATCGCGGCTCGCGATCGTCTGCGACAGCCGGCTGACACCGTCGAGCGAAGCGCGGACGTCGCCAGGTGTCTCGGAGAATGCCTGGGACAACGTCTCCATGCTCTTCGCCAACTGGTCGGTGTCGATGTCGCCGACGGTGTCCGCCGCGGCCGAGAAGGCCTGAACGACGTCGTACGGAGAGGTGGTGCGCTCGAGCGGAATCCGATCCTTGGGATCGAGGTTGTCGGTTCCGCGCGGATCTAGTGCGAGGTACTTCTGTCCCAGAATGGTCTTGATCTGAATGGACGCAGAGGTTTGATCTCCCACCCAGGCGTCACTGACCTTGAAGTCGACGAGAACACGGTCACCGTCGAGATCGACGGAAGTGACCTTGCCGACCTTCACGCCGGCGATACGAACCTCGTTACCAGGCTTGAGACCCGCGGCTTCGGAGAACTCGGCGGAATAGGACGAGCCTGCTCCCACGAACGGAAGCGAATCGAGGAAGAACGCGGACAAAGTGGCCAGCAGCACCACGAAGATACCGATGGCTCCGGCCATTGCCGGACTGCGACGTTTGCTCATCGACCTTGCAACTCCCTCATACCGTCTTGAGTGCATCGCGTGGCCGCGTTGGTGTAAATCGGCTGATTGACCGTCGGCAGGCCGGTGGGCAGATTCAGCGACGCAGACTGTCCTGGACCGGCAACGATGTCGATTCCGCACAGATAGAACTGGAACCAGGAACCGTAGCTCGCTACGCGTGCGAGCTTCTCGAGCTTGACCGGCAAGGTCTCGAGCACCGCGTTCACGTCGTCACTCCGACGATTGAGTGTGGTCGCCAGCGTGTTGAGCGCCGTGATCGAGCCCTGAATCGACGGCCGCGTCGGCTCGAGCAGGTCTGCCGTCGCGTCGGTCAGGCCGGCGAGTGAGGTGACGGCCGAACCGACCACCCCACGCTCGTTGGCCAACCCGGTGACGAGTTGCTGGGTGTTGACGATCAGTGAATCGAGGTTCTTGTCGTTCGCGTTGACGGTGTCGAGAACGTCGTTGAGGTTCTTGATCACCGCGCCGATGACCGCGTCCTTGTCCGCGACGGTGTTGGTCAGGCTCGCGGTGTTGCGCACGAGCTCACTGATGGTGCCCGATTCGCCTTGGAACACCTGGATGATCTGGTACGACAGCTTGTTGACGTCGTCCGCGCTCAGGGTGGTGAACAGCGGCTTGAAGCCGTTGAAGAGTGTCGTGAGGTTGACTGCCGGGCGCGTCTGAGACAGCGGCAGGGTATCGCCGCCGGTGATCTTCTTGCCCTGGCTGCCTTCACCTTGCGAGAGCGAGATGTACCGCTGCCCCACCAGGTTGCGGAACCGGATCGTGGCGATGGAACTGGCAGGCAACCAATCACGGTCGGATACCGAGAACTGGACCTCGGCCTGGTTGTCGTTGACGATGGCAATCTTCTCGACCTGGCCGACACGAACACCGGCAATGCGAACCTCGTCGCCCTCGTTCAACGAAGTGACGTCGGAGAAGACGGCGTTGAACTTGGTGCCGCCACCGCCGCCGAGGTTGGCGATACTGGCTGCCAGCAGTCCTGTCGCCAGGACCGTCACCACAACGAAGATGATGAGCTTTGTCAGCGGAGCTGCGAGTCCTCTCATTGGACGCTCACCTCCGCACCTGCGAATGCCGGAGCGCTGACCATCGTGGTCCACGCCGGAACATCGTCCGGCGCAACACCGTTGGCCTGTCCGTAGATCACCTTCAACGTATCCTCTTCGAGTTTCGAGCCCGCGTAGCCGGCCTGCTGAGCAGGACCGCTGTTGTTGGTCGAGAACAACTGAGGTCCGGAGCCCTCGGGTGCAGGCAGGAATTCCATGGTGGCGGGACCTGGATTGCGGGAAGGAACCTGGTAGGAACCGTCACCGTACGAACCGCCGGGGTACTGCGGGAACGGACGACCGGGCTCGGTGACGTTGTCGTAGCAAACCGGGCCGCGGTTGTCGACGAGCCGTGGCTCGTCCTGGTTGGGCAGGTAGCGACCCTTGGGGTTCACGATCTGAATACTCGCACGCACACCAGGATTGGGCGCGTCGGTGGACAGGATCTTGGCAGCTTCCGGAGCGGTGTCCGAGAAGCCCTTGAACGTGCACCCGAAGGTCGGAGAGTACTGGGCCAGAAGCTGGAGAGCTTCCTTCGAATCCGCAGCGAGCGTGATGATCGAGGACGAGTTCGCTTCGAGGAAGGCTGCGGTGTCCGACGATGTCACGGTGAGCGACGCCAGCAGTGTCCGCAACTGGTCCTGCTTCTGCACCACCGTGTTACCCGTGGTCCGCAGATTGTCGAGAGCGTTGATCAGATCGGGCGCAGCGTCCGAGTACGTCTGGGAGAAGTCCGCGAACTTGCGCAGATCCTCTTGCACCGCGGGCAGTTCGGTATTGACGCCGCGGAAGATCTCCTCGAGACGATCGACCGTCAGACCGAGCTCGGCGCCGCGTCCCGTCAGACCCTGCGCGAGAGAACCGAGAGTGTTCGCCAGATCCTGCGGCGGAATCGCCTGCAGAAGTGGGAGCAGTCCGTCCAGAACGTCGCCGACCTCGACAGCATTGCCGCTCTTGTCCTGGTGGATCACCGTTCCCGCGGAAATCGGGGTCGCGGTGGTTCCCTCCGGAATGATCAGGGAGACGTAGCGCTCACCGAAAAGCGTCTTCGGGAGCAGACGCGCCGTGACGTTGGACGGAATCAGATCAGCCTTGTCCGGCTCGATCGCGAGGACCGAGGTGACCTGGCCGTCTTTCGTCGACGCGGATCGCACCTCGCCGACCAGCAGCCCACGGACCTTGACGTCCGCGTTGGGTGGCAACGCATTTCCGACTGTGTCGGTCACGAGGTCGATCTTCACGACGTCCTTGAACGTCTTGTTGAAGGTTCCGATGGTGAAGGCCAGGAACAATGCCAACACCACGAAGAACACGAGTCCGAGCACACGGCGGCGCAGGACTGACGGAGCCTCGATCATCCGGCCACCCTCACTGTCGTCGTGGTGCCCCAGATTGCTAGGCTGAGGAAGAATTCTAGAACGGATATCGTCCCGTTTGCGGCGCGAACAGCGCGTCCTACGGCCACGCCGACACCTGCGGGACCACCTGAGGCGTGGAACCCGTAGTAGCAGTGGATGAGGATCAGCACGAAGGCGAAGACCAGGACTTTCGCAAACGAATACAGCACGTCCTGCGGTGGCAGGAACAGGTTGAAGTAGTGGTCGTACGAGCCCGTCGACTGCCCGTTGAAGACCGTGCTGATCACTCTCGAGGCGAGGTACGCCGCGAGTAGACCCACGATGTACAGCGGGATGACGGCGACGAAGCCGGCGATCATGCGCGTCGTGACCAGGAACGGCACCGACGGAACTGCCATGACCTCGAGCGCGTCGATCTCTTCGGAGATTCGCATGGCACCGAGTTGGGCGGTGAAGCCACAACCAACCGTGGCCGAGAGCGCAAGAGCCGCAACGATCGGAGCGATCTCACGGGTGTTGACGTATGCGGAGAGGAAGCCGGTCAGGACCGAGCTACCCAACTGCTCCAGAGCGGCGAAGCCCTGGAGGCCGACGACGACACCCGTGAATCCGGACATCATCGCGATGACGCCGATGGTTCCGCCGATCACCGCGAGCGCACCGCTACCGAAGGTCACTTCGGCGAGTAGTCGAAGCGTCTCCTTCCGGTACCGATGCAGCGTGCGAGGGGTCCACGCGATGGCGCGCGCGTAGAACGACATCTGCTCGCCCGCGCGGTCCAACGCGTTCACTGGAATTCTGGCTACTTTGCGGCTCTTCAGCAGGAACTGATCGCCGCGGCCTCGTGCGATGGTCATTTAGGTCAAGATCCCTTCGCCGGCACGATCTGGAGGTACACCATCGTCAGAATCAGATTGGCGAAGAACAACAGCAGGAACGTGATGACGACGGCCTGGTTCACCGCCTCACCGACGCCCTTCGGGCCACCGGACGGGTGGAGTCCCTTGTACGCGGAGATCACACCAGCGATGACACCGAACACCGCGGCTTTGATCTCACCGCTCCAAATGTCCGGTAGCTGCGCAAAAGCTGAGAACGACGAGATGTAGGCACCGGGGTTACCGCCCTGCAGGATCACGTTGAAGAAGTAACCACCCGCGATACCGACGACGGACACCAGTCCGTTGAGCAGAACAGCGATCAGCACCATCGCGAGTACACGCGGAACCACCAGGCGCTGAATCGGATTGATTCCGAGGACTTCCATCGCGTCGATCTCTTCACGGATGGTTCGAGAACCGAGATCGGCCGTCACGGCCGATCCGGCCGCACCGGCGACCAGCAACGCTGTCACCAGGGGGCTACCCTGCTGGATCACCGCCAGGACGCTGGCAGCGCCGGTGAACGATTCTGCACCCAACTGCTTGATCAGCGAACCGGTCTGCAGTGAGACGACGGCGCCGAAAGGGATGGCTACCAATGCCGTCGGCAAAATTGTCACGCTGGCGATGAACCAGGCCTGCTCGATGAACTCACGGAACTGAAATGGACGCCGGAACGTATTCCTGACGACGTCGACAAACAGTTCGACGATGTTTCCGGCCTGAGTTAATGCTCCGTTGACCGGACTCAGAACCGAGTTGCGGGTAACCCCCATCCGATATGCCTACCCTTGCCCGTGTGTCGTGTTTCCGTAGGGATCGCCCTCGTATGCAGGAATGACCTGCGTGTCTTGCGAGTTGTCGTTCCACTCCCCCTGATAGCCGCTCGCTTCGGCGTACTGGGGATCGTACTGCCCAGTTCCGTCAACCTCGTCGAGGCTGTCCTGAATCGCCGCCTGTGCGTTAGCTGGGAGGGTGTGCATGATCTGACGGACGCGCTCCTGGCGACGACGAACAGCCTGACGCTCCGGGTTTCCGGGGGTGGCCTTCATCTGCGGCACGATGCCCTCGACGTCGTCGACACCACCGGCGTGGTGACCGGCGTCGACGAGCGCCTGCTCGTGCGCCATCTGAGCCTCGTCCTTCTCCTCCGACATACCGATCGGACCGATCATCGTTCCGTTGAGGAACTGCTTGACGACGGGCTCGTCCGAGGTGAGCAGCACCTCGCGAGGACCGAACATCACCAACTGACGACGGAAAAGCATGCCGATGTTGTCCGGCACCGTGCGTGCGAGGTTGATGTTGTGCGAGACGATCAGAATCGTCGCGTCCGACTGGGCGTTGATGTCGATCAGCGTCTGGCTGATGTACGTCGTACGCACCGGATCGAGACCGGAGTCAGGCTCGTCGACGAGGATGATCTCGGGATCGAGAACGAGTGCACGCGCCAGACCGGCACGCTTGCGCATACCGCCGGAGATCTCACCGGGAAGCTTGTCCTCGGCGCCGACCAGACCCGTGAGGTCCAACTTCTCCATCACGATCTTGCGGATATCGGATTCCGACTTCTTGGTGTGCTCACGAAGCGGGAAGGCGATGTTGTCGTACAAGTTCATCGAGCCGAACAGTGCGCCGTCCTGGAAGAGAACGCCGAACAGCTTGCGGATCTCGTAGAGCTCCTTGGAGGAGCACTGCAGGATGTCCGTGCCGTCGATGACGATGGAGCCTTGTTCAGGGCGGAGCAGTCCGATCAGGGACTTCAGGAACACCGACTTACCGGTACCCGAAGGCCCGAGCAGTGCGCTGACCTCACCCGCGGGAAGTGTCAACGACACGTCCTGCCAAATCCTCTGCGACCCGAAAGACTTTGTCAGTCCTTGTACCGCTACCTCGACTCCCACCATTACCTCCGCGACGTCCGTTGCATGCATGCACCCGTGTGGGTTGGGTCACTCTATCGCATGGGAGTGGTACCCGTGACTGCGAATACTACTAACGAGTAGGGAAGAAGCATAATTCAGATCACAGCCTAGTTCGGACACCCCTCCCACCTGCATGAATTCCGGCATATCACCCGCGAAAAAAGTTCAAAAAAAGAGGGCCACTCCCCGTGGGGAGTGGCCCTCTTCGTTACTACTCGCGAAGAGCAGCGGGAAAACCGTCTTACTTGATGACGATCTTTGCGCCGGCAGCTTCGAGCTTTTCCTTGGCAGCCTCTGCGGCGTCCTTGGCAACCTTCTCGAGGATAGCCTTCGGAGCGCTCTCGACGAGGTCCTTGGCTTCCTTCAGGCCGAGGCCGGAAACGACCTCACGGACGACCTTGATGACCTGGATCTTCTTGTCGCCAGCCGACTCGAGGACGACGTCGAACTCGTCCTGCTCTTCAGCAGCTTCTGCGCCGGCAGCCGGTGCGCCTGCAGCGGCGACGGCGACGGGAGCAGCAGCGGTGACCTCGAAGGTCTCCTCGAATGCCTTAACGAACTCCGAGAGCTCGAGGAGGGTGAGCTCCTTGAACTGGTCCAACAACTCTTCGGTGCTGAGCTTCGCCATTGTGGCGGTCCTTCCTGTAAGTCCCATGTCGCTGATCCGCGACCGGGCGGGGTTATAGCAGTGATGCGCGGGTGCGGATCAGCTTTCGGCTTCGGCCTCGGCCGGAGCCTCGGTGGCAGCCTCTGCGGGGGCCTCTGCGGCTCCGCCTTCTGCAGCCTTCTTCTCCTGCAGGGCAGCGGCCAGACGGGCCATCTGCGAAGCGGGAGCATTGAACAGGCCTGCGGCCTTTGCCAAGTTGCCCTTCATCGCGCCGGCAAGCTTTGCCAACAGGATTTCGCGGGATTCGAGATCCGCGATCTTGTTGACCTCTTCCACGGACAGCGCAGCGCCGTCCATGTAGCCGCCCTTGATGATGAGCGCCTTGTTGTCCTTAGCGAAGTTCTTCAGAGCCTTCGCAGCGTCGACCGGTTCGCCCTTGATGAATGCAATGGCGGTCGGACCAACGAACAGGTCATCAAGGCCCTCGATGCCAGCCTCTGCGGCGGCACGCTTGACCAGGGTGTTCTTGGCGACGGAGTAGGTGGCACCTTCTCCGAGAGCGCGTCGCAGTGTCGTGATGTTGCCAACCGAAAGGCCACGGTATTCCGTGACCACAGCGGCGGTCGAACCCTTGAACTGCTCGGTGATTTCCGCAACTGCGGAAACCTTCTCAGGCTTTGCCATACTTCGCCTCCTCTCGTGACAGTCGTTGTCCCACTCAGGAACCGCTGCACCTCATCGGGGTGAACCCGAGAAGACACAGTCCGCGACATGCAAAACGCCCCGGCGCAAGCGCACGGGGCGTACAGAGGAAACATGAAGAAGAGGCTTACGAATCAGCGTAACGATGCAACGCAAAGCAGTGCATAACCAGGCAAACTGTAGAACCACTACATCAAGCTATCCCCCTACCTCGTTCACCTACGTGGGCCGCCGGGCATTCCCGGACTTTCAACCACACCCATCACTGAGTGCAATCACCAACGGTCTTGGGTAGAACATGATTTTGGGGTGAAGTTCATATCCAGCACTGAACTCCGCGTCGAAGACTACCTGACTACTCGCTGCATAACCAAATCGGGTTCGTCACGCAGCTGGTTTCTTCAAGCACCCGGTTTTTTCAAGCACCGATGGCCCTGGCGATCTTGTGTTCGATCTCTGCCCGAGCTCGGTCCGGCAGCACCAGCAGCCCGTCGAGTTCTTTGTGAGCCTTCCGATACGCGCTCTGACGTTCCTGCGGCGTCGCGCCATCGTCCATGGCCAGGCGCAGCAGACGTTGCGCCCGTACCAGGCGCTCTTGTTCATCGAGGGTGAATCCGCTCCGTCGGCGACGCTTCGCCTCCGCTTCCGCGATCTCGAAGGCGATCGAGTAAGCGTGCACCGCCTCGCGGTACTCGGTTTGTGCCTGCTGGTTGCCGATCATCGTCTCCGGATTGCCTGGACGGAGCAGATCGGCACGATATTTGGCTCGATGAAAATCGGCCGTCAAAGGCTCACGCATGTCCGTCATCATCGGAGTGTCGAGCAGTGTGACCGGATCGAGCTCGTACGAGAACCATCGGGCGTCGACCGCATCGTGCTGCTCGATTGCCTTGGCCAGCTCTCGGCGCTGTGTTTCTTCGTCGGCGTGATGTTGTGCGTTGGCCTGCGCGATGGCGACCTTGGTCTCCTGCTTGAGCCGGAAGCGCTCTTGCCGGCGCTCGATCCGCCTTTCGTTGGCAACCGCGACACCTTTCAGCGCCCCACCGATGGTGCCGCCGAAAACGAAGATCAGCCACCAAAAGTTTCCGAGGAACTGGAACGCTTCGTGCATACCCCGATGATGCCACCGTTAGATCGATACCACCGATGGACCGATACCACCGGCAGGGATCACCCTCTCCCGAAACGGCAAGAAGGCCGGCAGGGAGTGATCCCTGCCGGCCTTCTTGTTCGTATGCGGACTGCTTACGCGTCTGCAGCATCCTCGAGGAGGTTGCGAGTACGGTTCGGATCCACCGGGATGCCCGGACCGGTGGTGGTCGAGACCGTGATCTTCTTCACGTAGCGACCCTTGGCCGACGAGGGCTTCGCACGCAGGATCTCGTCCAGGGCTGCGCCGTAGTTCTCCACCAGCTTCTCATCGTCGAACGATGCCTTGCCGATGACGAAGTGCAGGTTGGCCTGCTTGTCGACGCGGAAGTTGATCTTTCCGCCCTTGATGTCGTTGACAGCCTTGGTGACATCCGCCGTGACGGTGCCCGTCTTCGGGTTCGGCATCAGGCCACGCGGTCCGAGGACACGGGCGATGCGGCCGACCTTGGCCATCTGATCAGGAGTCGCGATTGCGGCGTCGAAATCGACCCATCCACCCTGGATGCGCTCGATCAGGTCTTCTGCACCGACTACGTCAGCGCCTGCAGCCTCGGCTTCTGCTGCCTTCTCGCCAACAGCGAACACGATGACGCGAGCGGTCTTACCGGTGCCGTGGGGCAGGTTGACCGTTCCGCGGACCATCTGGTCAGCCTTACGGGGGTCGACGCCCAGACGAACTGCAACCTCAACGGTTGCATCCATCTTGGTGGACGACGTCTCCTTGGCGAGCTTTGCAGCCTGAAGCGGGCTGTAGAGCTTGTCTGCGTCGATCTTCTCAGCGGCGGCGAGGTACGCCTTGCTGCGCTTTGCCATTTGTTCTGTCCTTACTTGTCACTGCAGCGAATTACCTGTGCAGTGGTGAATGGTTCAGTTGTGGTCGGGGCCTGGCCGGCCCTCCCACGTAATGCTGTGGAGCGGACTATCAGCCCTGGACCGTGATGCCCATGGAACGAGCGGTGCCGGCGATGATCTTCGCGGCCTGCTCGATGTCATTGGCATTGAGGTCTTCAGCCTTGGTCTTCGCGATTTCGCGCACCTGATCCATGGTCACCGAGGCAACCTTGGTCTTGTGCGGTTCGCCGGAGCCCTTGGCGACGCCGGCTGCCTTGAGGAGCAGCTTGGCGGCGGGAGGGGTCTTCAGCTTGAAATCGAAGGTCCGGTCTTCGTAGACCGAGATCTCGACCGGCACAACGTTGCCGCGCTGGGACTCAGTCGCCGCGTTGTAGGCCTTGCAGAACTCCATGATGTTCACGCCGTGCTGACCGAGCGCGGGACCCACGGGAGGTGCAGGGTTAGCCTGACCTGCCTGGATCTGCAGCTTGATGAGCCCGGCGAGCTTCTTCTTCTTTGGGGGCATCTCTAGTTCCTAGTTTCTAGCTTGGGTGTGTGTCTTGCGTCGAACAAATTGCAAGTTTTGGGGTGGTCAGATCTTCGCGACCTGGTTGAAGTTGAGCTCAACCGGGGTTTCACGACCGAAGATCGACACGAGAACCTTGAGCTTCTGCTGCTCGCCGTTGACCTCGCTGATGCTGGCCGGAAGGGTTGCGAACGGGCCGTCCATGACGGTGACCGACTCGCCGACCTCGAAGTCGACCTCGATGAGGGGCTTGCCGAAGGACTCGGACGGTGCCTCGCCTGCTGCGACGGCGGCCGCTGCAGCCTGCTGCTTCTTCTGCTCCTGCTGCGGGAGCAGGAACTTGACGACCTCGTTGAGGGTCAGCGGCGAGGGACGCGACGTGGCACCGACAAAACCGGTGACACCAGGCGTGTTGCGCACGGCGCCCCACGACTCGTCGTTGAGCTCCATGCGAACGAGGATGTATCCGGGCAGAACCTTGCGGTTGACCTGCTTGCGCTGGCCGTTCTTGATCTCGGTGACCTCTTCGGTGGGAACTTCCACCTGGAAGATGTAGTCGCCGACATCGAGGTTCTGAACGCGAGTCTCGAGGTTGGTCTTGACCTTGTTCTCGTAACCGGCGTACGAGTGGATGACGTACCAGTCACCCGGGGCGCGGCGCAGCGCAGCCTTGAGTTCGGCAACGGGATCCTCGACCTCGAGCTCGGCGGCGGGAGCGGCCTCGTCGGAGTTCTCGGCATCGTCGGAGATGACGTCCTCGGTCGCTGCAGCGTCTGCATCAGTGCCTTCGGCAACGTCTGCATCGGTGCCTTCGGCAACCACGACGTCTACTTCGGCTGCCGCCTCGGCAGAAACACGCTCTTCGGCCAAAGCCTCATTCGTGTCGTTCTCGGGGGTGCTCACTGGGGCACTCGCTTCCTCTCGTTACTCGGACCCGGGTCGGGTCTTGTCGCGCTCGCAGGCAAAGACGCCCGACTGCTACGGCGATCAGCCGAACAGCCAGGTGACACCCTTGATCACAGCGATATCGACGCCGCTGATGAAAGCGACCATGAAGACCACGAACGTCAGCACGACGCTGGTGTAGGTGATCATCTGCTTGCGGTTCGGCCAGATGACCTTACGGAGTTCTGCGATGACCTCGCGGAAGAATTTGCGCAGGCGCTTGAAGATGTTGTCCTTCTTCGCCTTGGGCTTCTTGCCGGGGTTCGTTGCAGTCGGCTTGGCCGAAGATGTCCGGGATGCCGTCCGGGCCGGAGTCTTCACGGTGGACGCGCTGACCGAGGCGCCGCGTGCAGCGCGCTTGCCGGTCGGCTTGTTGGAAACCCCACTGGATGCGGAGGGAGCCTTCTCGGCACCGTCCTTGTCCAACGAAAGATCGGAACGCGTAGTCGCGTCAGCTGCAGTGTCGTCGACACCGGTCGAATCGGCAGACGGTGAAGTCTCCGCATCCGAAGTGTCGGCGTCGCGCTTGGCGCGCTCCTCGCTCACGTCGTTCCTCTCAGTCGCTGGCATCCGGGGGCAGGGGCGACAGGACTTGAACCTGCAACCTGCGGTTTTGGAGACCGCTGCTCTGCCAATTGAGCTACGCCCCTATGCGCATCGCACCACATCCGGAAATACCGCCGGGCTGGCACAACACTGGACCATATTAGCAGAAAAGTTAT